>JAGRMU010000158.1 GCA_020441165.1 Sedimentitalea sp. | reverse complement strand
CGAGGAGATGGACGCGGAGGAACGGGAGATATCCAACTCCACCCCCGGCTACCGGATGGGTTGATTCCCGGCGCGCGCCCGCGCGTCAATTCCGCCGTTGCTGCAAAGCAGCATCGCGGCTATGAACGCCCGAACGGCTTGGAGGGCATCATGGCCAGGAAAACTATCGACATCGCGTTGCAGGGCGGCGGATCGCACGGCGCCTTCACCTGGGGCGTTCTCGACCGGCTGCTGGAACTGGACGATCTCGAGATCGCCGGCATCAGCGGCACCAGCGCCGGCGCGATGAACGCGATCGCCCTCGCCCAGGGTCTGAGCGAGGATGGCCCCGAGCGCGCCCGCGAACTGCTGCGCACCTACTGGGAGCGGGTCGGCGAGATGGCCCGGATCAGCCCGTTCCGGCGCAGCTGGTGGGACAAGATGAGCGGCAGCTGGAGCCTCGAGAACTCGCCCGGCTTCCTGATGTCGCAATTCGTCCAGCAGGTCGCCTCGCCCTACCAGTTCAATCCGCTCGACATCAATCCGCTGGAGGACCTGGTCCGCGAGTGCTTCGATTTCGAAGCGATCAACGCCAGGCAGGGTCCGAAGGTGTTCCTCTCGGCGACCAACGTGCGCACCGGGCGGGCCAAGATCTTTCGCCAGCCGAACATCTCGGTCGAGGCGGTGATGGCCTCGGCCTGCCTGCCGAACCTCTACAAGGCGGTCGAGATCGACGGCGAGGCCTATTGGGACGGCGGCTACATGGGCAACCCGCCGCTCTTCCCGTTGATCGACGAGACCGACGTGCGCGACATCGTGATTGTCCAGGTCAACCCGATGGAGCGGCCGAACGTGCCGAAAACCCCCTACGACATCATGAACCGCCTGAACGAGATCACCTTCAACGCCAGCCTCGCCAAGGAGATCCGCAGCCTCGGCTTCCTGTGGGAACTGATCCATCATGAGAACCTCGAGCGCGAGGCCTATCGCGACGCCCGGCTGCACCGGATCGAGGCGCAGGACGAGATGTGCGCGCTCAGCATCTCCAGCAAGATGAACGTCGAGATGGCATTTCTCGACCACCTGTTCGGCATCGGGCGCGAGACGGCGCAGAAATGGATCGACACCGCCTATCCCGAGGTCGGCAAGCGCTCGACCTGGTGGCCGCGCGAGGCCTTCGAGGAAAGCCTCAAGCCCGCGCATCTGCCCGACGGCGCCGGACGGGGCGGCCGCTCATGACGGGGCTGCTGCCGATCCTGCTGGCGCTGGGGCTGTTGATGCTCCTGGCGTTCCGCGGCGTGACGCTGCTGATCCTGGCGCCGCTGATGGCGCTTCTGGCGGCGGCGCTCAGCGGCGCGCTGCCGCTGCTGGGCAGCTACACGCAGATCTTCATGACCAATACCGGCGATTTCATCATCGCCTTCTTCCCGCTCTTCCTCCTGGGCGCGATCTTCGGCAAGCTGATGGATGACAGCGGCGCGGCCCGCTCGATCGGGCACTGGATCATCGGCAAGCTGGGGGCCGAGAAGGCGGTGCTGGCGGTGGTGCTGGTCTGTGCGCTTCTGACCTATGGCGGCGTGTCGCTTTTCGTCGTGGCCTTCGCCATCTACCCGATCGCGGTGGCGCTGTTTCGCGATGCGAACGTGCCCAAGCGGCTGATCCCCGGCGCGCTGGCCCTCGGCGCCTTCGCCTTCACCATGTCGGCGATGCCCGGCAGCCCGGCGATCCCGAACGCGATCCCGATGCCCTTCTTCGGCACCACCGCCTTTGCCGCCCCCGGCCTCGGCCTGATCGCCAGCGCCATCATGCTGGGGCTGGGCATGCTCTGGCTGAACCGGCGCGTGGCGCAGGCGTCGGCCAGCGGCGAAGGCTATGGCCAGCACGAGGACAACGTCCCCGAAACCACGCCCGAGATGCGCGAGATCACCCAGACCGAGGG
>JAGRMU010000640.1 GCA_020441165.1 Sedimentitalea sp. | reverse complement strand
ATATCCCGTCGCCGGACGATCCCGGGATACCGGTCACCGACGACATCCTGGCCTTCAACGCCGCGGTCAGGGCATCCTCGAACTGCCGGCTGATCGCGGCAGGCCGCAAGGCCGACATGGCGCATCTGGGGCTGACCGCGCAGGACATCGTGGCGCTCAACCGCTTGCTGCTCACGCCCGAAACCGCCCTTGCCGGACGCAGCATCGGCTCGTGGTTCGAGAGGCGGTTCTTCGAGGGCAATTTCTGGATCATGTGGAGCACGATGTTCTCGTTCCAGCCTTGGCATGCGCTGGCAGAGATGCGCCGCTACATGCGCCGGTTCCTCCATCTTCTGCCCGGCCTGACCCGGATCGCCGGCGTTCTGAGGACCCGCTACAACCAGTATGACAGCCTGATCGCGCCGCTGACCGACTGGCTCGTCGCGCGCGGTGTCGTCTTCGACAGGCAGGCTGCCGTCACCTCCCTCGCGATCGCCGGGGACGGCGCGGATCGGCATGTCGACGCGATCGGACTTGCGGGCGGAACGCGTGTCGCCGTCGGCGCCGCCGACCGGGTGTATGTCACCCTCGGCTCGATGGTGGACGGCGCCCGCACCGGAACCAACGACACGGCGCCTGAGCCGGCGCCAGCCGCATCGCCCTCCTGGCAGCTGTGGCGCGATCTGGCGCGCGCCCATGACGGGTTCGGCCGCCCCGAGGCCTTCTGCGGCGACCCCGACCGGACCGCCTGGACCTCCTTCACCGTCACCATGGACCGGCCCGAGTTTCGCGCGCATCTCGAGCGGTTCTCCGGCAACGCGACCGGGACCGGTGGGCTGGTGACCATCCGCGACAGCGCCTGGCTGATGTCCTACGTCATGTTCCACCAACCGCATTTCCGCGATCAACCGGCGGACACGACCGTGTTCTGGGGCTATGGGCTTCGCGGCGACCGCGCCGGCGATTTCATCGGAAAACCGATGTGGCAGGCCACCGGCGACGAGATCGTGACCGAGCTGTGCGGCCATCTCGGCCTGAGCGCCGAGCAGCCCACCTGGTTCGAGGGCGCCCGTGTCATTCCATGCCGGATGCCGTTCATCACCAGCCAGTTCATGCCGCGCAGTTCCGGCGACCGGCCCCGCACGCGGCCGAAGGGCGCGCGCAACTTCGCCCTGATGGGTCAGTTCGTCGAGCTGCCGCTGGATACGGTCTTCACGGTCGAATACTCGGTGCGCAGCGCCCGCGCGGCGGTCAGCGCGTTGACCGGAGCGTCCGGGCCGTTGCCGGTGGTGCGCAGCGACCGCGATCCCGGAGCACTGTTGCGCGCCGCGGGCGTTCTGCTGCGGGGATAGGGCCGCGTCGTCGATTTCGCGGGGCGCGATGTCTGGCCGCCGGAATGCGCGGGCCGAGGGCGCGCCGTCCGGCGTCGGGGTCATTCTGGACGGAGTCTGGACCTGCGCATCGCGGCCCGTCCCTGAGCGTCAGAAGTCGGTCGGCGCGCCGCCCTCGGCCTTGCGCTTCGCCACGAACGCCGCCAGCTCCTCGCGGATCGCGGCGTCCATGGGCGGTTCCTCGAACTCGGCGAGGATCGCCTTGTAGAGGTGATGCGCCCGCTCGGGCGTCCAGACCCCGCCCGCCGCCTCCCAGCCCTCGTAATTCTTCCAGTCGCTCAGGAACGGCTGGTAGAAGGCTGTTTCGTAGCGATCCTGCGTGTGCTGGATGCCGAAGAAATGCCCCGAATTGCCGACCGCGCGGATGGCATCCAGCGCGATCTCGTCGGGGCCCGTGGCGCAGATCGCCGGGTCCATGTAGCGCTGGATCTGCTGCAACACCTCGCAATCCATGATGAACTTCTCGGGGGACGCGATCAGCCCGCCCTCCAGCCAGCCGGCGGCGTGATAGACCATGTGGGTGCCTGACTGCACCGCCGCCCAGAGGCTGTTGGAGGTCTCCCACATCGCCTGCCCGTCC
>JAGRMU010000157.1 GCA_020441165.1 Sedimentitalea sp. | reverse complement strand
CGATTAGACGCAACGTGCTCTAGAAGGAAGGCTGGTCGGGGCGAGAAGATTCGAACTTCCGACCCCCTGTACCCAAAACAGGTGCGCTACCAGGCTGCGCCACGCCCCGAACCAGGCGCCTGTCTAGCGGCGGCGGCGCGACTTGGAAAGCCCTAACAGGGCCAGACCGCAGGTCCGCCGGAAAAAACCGGGTGGCGCATCTGGCTGCCCGCGTCGATGCCATAGGCCCGCGCCAGCCCGGCGTTGATCTCGAGAACCGCAAAGACCGCGTCGCCGCCCTCGATCGGGGTCAGATCGCCGGGCACGGCGCCGTGATGGACTCGGGTGACGGTGCCGGCGCGGTCGGTGAAGATCATGTCGAGCGGGATCAGGGTGTTCTTCATCCAGAAGGCGGCACGCTGCGGATGCTCGTAGACGAAGAGCATCCCCGCCCCGCGTGCGAGCGTCTCGCGGAACATCAGCCCCTTCGAGCGTTCCTGTGGCGTATCAGCCAGTTCGACGGCAAAGCTCACCTCGCCCCAGTCGCCGCGCAAGGCCACCGCATCGGCGCGGCAGGCGGCAGCCAGAGGCGCGCCGACCAGAACCAGGAGCGCCGCGAGTCCCGCCCGCAGCAGCCCCCGCCGGTCAGTCCGCATCGCGGTCCTTGGCAGCCTTCGCGACGGCGGTCTCCCAGGCCAGGACCTCGGCCGCCATGCGTCCGCGCTTGCCGTCGATGACGCGCATCGCCATCGCCTCGCCCGGCTGCAGGTCGGCCAGGCCGGACTGGCGCAGCACCTCGACATGCACGAACACGTCCTCGGCATGGCCGAAGACATTGGCAAAGCCGAAGCCCTTGCCCTTGTCGAACCACTTGACCCGCGCCGGCTGCAGGGGCGCATTGCGCAGGATGTCGGGATCGAGATCGGCGAAATCGGTCAGCACCGGCCCGGACTCGCGTTCGGGCGGCGTGATGCTGATCACCTCGACCGCCTGCACGCCGCGCTCGGTGGCATGGGTGATCACCTCGATCCGTGCGCCGTCGGCGATCGAGCTCTGGCCGAAATTGCGCAGCACGTTGACATGCAGCAGGATGTCGGGACCGCCGCTGTCGGACACGACGAACCCGAAGCCCTTCGACGGGTCGAACCACTTCACCAGCCCCTTGACGTGATACATGCTGTTCAAACCGTCAGCCACATCCGACCCACCTGTAAAATCCTCACTGAAACGTTACGCGAGATATTGCGCGCATTCCCCGATGCATTTCAAGACAAAACCTTATCACATTCAGCAGTTTGCATTTCGCGTGACGTGAAATTCACGGGCTCAGGCGCTGGATCTGCCACGCGGCGTCGGGCGTCTCGCGGCGCCAGCGGAAGCGGTCGTGCAGGCGGAAGGGTCCGTCCGCCCAGAACTCGATCTCGACGGGTGCCAGCCGGTAGCCGCCCCAGAAGGGCGGCCGTTTCGGGTTGGGTCCGTGCTTTGCCGTGACCCTGGCGACTTCGGCCATCAGCGCCGCGCGGCTGGACAGCGGCTGCGACTGCGCCGAGGCCCAGGCACCAAGCCGGCTTTTCAGCGAGCGCGAGGCGAAATAGGCATCCGCCTGCGGCCCCTCCTCGCGGCTGATGTTGCCGCGCACCCGGATCTGGCGGCGCAGGGATTTCCAGTGCAGCACGAAGGCAGCCTTGCCCGCCCCGTCCAGCTCGCGCGCCTTGGCGCTGGTGTAGTTGGTGTAGAAGACGAAGGCGCCCGGCTCGATCTCCTTGAGCAGCACCATGCGCACGTTGGGCAGCCCCTCGGCGTCCACCGTGGCCAGCGCGATGGCGTTGGCGTCGTTCAGCTCGGCCGCCTCGGCCTCGGCCAGCCAGCTGCGCGCGATGGCAAAGGGATCGTCCCCTGCAAAGATGCCGCTGCGGTCGCTCATCGCCCCCTCCGTCTGGCGCCCTGCCCTACGCTAGGCCGCCGACCGCCGGCCGGCAAGAGCGCACAGGCTTGATGCGGTCATGTTCATCGCCTAAAGGTCGGGGACCGGGTGCAGCGAGCGGAAAGGGGCGTCATGCCAAATCAGTTGATGAGCGGCAAGCGCGGGCTGATCATGGGCCTGGCCAATGACAAGTCCATCGCCTGGGGCATCGCCCGTGCCTGCGCCGATGCCGGCGCCGAGCTGGCCTTCTCCTACCAGGGCGAGGCGCTCAAGCGCCGGGTCGACCCGCTGGCCGCCCAGCTTGGCAGCAGGATCGTGCTGCCCTGCGATGTCGGCGACGAGGCCTCCATCGACGCGCTTTTCGCGGCGCTGAAGGAGGACTGGGGCAGCCTCGATTTCATCGTCCACGCCATCGGCTTTTCCGACAAGAACGAGCTGCGCGGGCGCTATGTCGATACGTCGCGCGCCAATTTCGCGCTGAGCATGGACATCTCGGTCTTTTCCTTCACCGCCGTGGTCCAGCGCGCCGAGAAGATGATGAACCCGGGCGGCGCCTGCCTGACGCTGACCTATTACGGCGCCGAGCGGGTGATGCCGCATTACAACGTGATGGGCGTCGCCAAGGCGGCGCTGGAATGCTCGGTGCGCTATCTCGCCGAGGATCTCGGCAAGGACGGGATCCGCGTCAACGCCATCTCGGCGGGGCCGATCAAGACCCTCGCGGCCAGCGGGATCGGCGATTTCCGCTACATCATGAAGTGGAACGAGTACAACTCGCCCCTGCGCCGCAACGTGACCATCGACGACGTGGGCGGCGCGGCGCTCTACCTGCTCAGCGATCTGGGCGCCGGCACCACCGGCGAGGTGCTGCACGTCGACGCGGGCTATCACGTGGTCGGCATGAAGGCGGTGGACGCCCCCGACATCGCCAAGTCATGACGCCGGAAAGCCTGGTCGCCTTCAACCTGGTGCTGCTGGCGGCCATCGCCAGCCCGGGCCCGTCGCTGCTGTTCCTGGTCCGGACCACCCTCGCGAACGGCCGCCGCACCGGCATGATCACCGGCGCCGGGCTGGCCACCATGGCGGCGCTCTGGACCGGGATGGCGCTGCTCGGGCTGAACGGCATCTTCGCCCTCTTCCCCTGGGCCTACCTGGTACTGAAATCGGCCGGCGCGGCCTACCTGCTCTGGATCGCCGTGCAGACCTGGCGCCACGCCCGCGCCCCGATCGGCGCCGCCCCGCCCCCGTCGGCGCGCAATGCCTTCGTCTCGGGCCTGCTGGTCAACCTCGCCAACCCCAAGTCGGTGCTTTTCGCCGGCGCGGTGCTGGTGGTGATCTTCCCGCCCGCCCTCGGCGCCGGCGAGAAGGCGATCATCTTCCTCAACCACCTCGCGGTGGAGCTGATCGTGCAGCCGGCCCTGGCGCTGCTGCTGTCCACCGCCGCGATCCGCGCCCGCTACCTGCGCGCCAAACCCCTCCTCGACCGTATCGCCGCCGCCGTTCTGGGCGCGCTCGGCATCCGGCTTCTGCTCGACCGCTAGGAACCCGCCACCATGACCAATACCCGCCTGCCGCACGAGAAGGGCTTTCACATCAGCTGGGACCAGATCCACCGCGACAGCCGGGCGCTGGCCTGGCGGCTGGACGGTCACGGGCCGGACAATGGCGGCTGGCGGGCGGTGGTGGCGATCACCCGCGGCGGCATGGCCCCGGCGATGATCGTCGCGCGCGAGCTTGACATCCGCACCGTCGACACGATCAGCGTCAAGTCCTACGACCATCAGAAGCAATCCGAGACCAAGGTGCTCAAGGCCCCGGATCCGGACCTGATGGGCGACGGCACCGGCATCCTGATCGTGGACGACCTTGTGGACAGCGGCAAGACCCTCGAAGTGGTGCGCGCCATGTATCCCAAGGCGCATTTCGCCACCGTCTATGCCAAGCCCAAGGGCCGCCCGCAGGTCGACACCTTCATCACCGAAGTCAGCCAGGACACCTGGATCTTCTTTCCCTGGGACATGGCCCTGCAATACGTGGAACCCTACCGGGGCACCGATTGATCGTCCTCCACGCCCCGCGACCGTGCCTTTTTGAGTATTTGAGGCAAGAGGAAAACCAGGGCACGTCCGGTTTCCTCTTGCCGGAAATACTCCCGCCGGAGGCCTGACTCTGGTGCACGCCCTAGACAGGAACCCCGACCGATGACCCTGACGCGCACCGCCACAACCTTCGCCCCGCCGGTGATGGAGGCGCGCGGCTGGCTCGAGGGCGTCGTCTTCCCGCCGGAGCGCCCGCTGATCAATGTCAGCCAGGCCGCCCCGGTCGAGCCGCCGCCGCCACCCCTGCGCCGGCACATCGCCGAGATCGCGCTGACCGACGACAGCGCCCATCTCTACGGCCCGGTGCTGGGCCTGCCCGAACTGCGCGCCGAACTGGCGGGCCAGATCGCGCGGCTCTATGGCGGCGAGGTTGCCCCGGCCCAGGTTGCCATCACCTCGGGCTGCAACCAGGCCTTCGCCGCCGCCGTGGCGGCGCTGACCGGCGAGGGCGACGAGGTGATCCTGCCGAGCCCGTGGTATTTCAACCACAAGATGTGGCTCGACATGGCCGGGGTGCGCTGCCTGCCGCTGGCCACCGGCCCCGACCTGCTGCCCGACCCGGAGGCGGCGGCGGCGCTGATCACGCCGCGCACCCGGGCCATTGCCCTGGTGACCCCGAACAACCCCGGCGGCGTCGAGTATCCCGCCGCGCTGGTGCGCGCCTTCTTCGATCTGGCACGCGCCTGCGGGCTGAAGCTGATCCTCGACGAGACCTACCGCGATTTCGACAGCCGCAGCGGCGCGGCCCACGATCTCTTCACCGATCCGGACTGGCCCGACACCCTGCTGCATCTCTATTCCTTCTCCAAGGCCTACCGGCTGACCGGCCACCGGGTCGGCGCGCTGGTCACCTCGGCGGCGCTGCTGGCCGAGATCGAGAAGTTCCTCGACACGGTCACCATCTGCCCCAACCAGATCGGCCAGCACGCCGCGCTCTGGGGGATGCGCAACCTCGGCCAGTGGCTGGCCGGCGAGCGCGCCGAGATCCTCGCCCGCCGCGCCGCGATCGCGGCGGGGCGCCCGGCGCTGGAGGCGCGCGGCTGGCGGCTGATGGGGCTGGGGGCCTATTTCGCCTATCTCGAGCATCCCTTCGATCTGCCCGCGCCCGAGCTGGCGCGGCGGCTGGTGCGCGAGGCCGGCGTGCTGCTGCTGCCCGGCACCATGTTCATGCCCCAAGACGATCCCGCCGGCGCACGGCAGGTGCGCATCGCCTTTGCCAATCTCGACGTTCCAGGGATCGGGCGCCTGCTCGACCGACTGACGGGCTATCGCCCCTGAGCGCCCGCCGGGCGGGGACGAGTCGCCACCCGGTGAAATCGCCTTTATTTCTCCGCCGATCTTGGGCATAGCGTGAAGCGGCAAGCCCCCCGCCGCGCGGCGTGGGGTGCGGGACACGAACAGGCTGAGGCGAAAGACGCTACATGAAAACAGGACTCAAGGGCCGCTCGGAGATCGGAAAGACCTTCGTCTGGATCATCATGGGCGGGCTGATCGTGGGCCTTGCGGGCTTCGGTGCGGTGAATTTCACCGGCACGGTGCGCACCGTCGGCGTGGCCGGCGAGCAGGAGATCACCGTCGACGCCTTTGCCCGCGAGCTGCAGCGCGAGATCCGCGCGCTGGAGGCGCAGACCGGCCAGGCGCTGCAGTCCGGTCAGATGCGCGCGCTGGGGCTCGACCAGGCGGTGCTGGGCCGCATGGTGGCGCTGGCCTCGCTCGACAACGAGGTGGCGCAGCTGGGCGTTTCGGTGGGCGATGCCAACCTGCAGAGCGAAATCCTGCAGATCCCCGCCTTCCAGGGCATCGACGGCAAGTTCGACCGCGAGGCCTATCGCTACGCGCTGAGCCAGGCCGGGATGGGCGAGGCCGAGTTCGAGGAACAGATGCGCGCAGAGACCGCCCGCACCCTGGTGCAGGGCGCCATCCTCGGCGGCGTCAGGATGCCGCCGGCGCTGACCGACGCGCTGACCGAGTTCGTGGCCGCGCGGCGCAGCTTCACCCTCGCGCGGCTCGACGCCGCGGCCCTCGCCGCGCCGATCCCCGAGCCGACCGAGGCCGATCTGCAGGCCTATTACGACGCCCATCCCGACGCCTTCATGCTGCCCGAGACCAAGCGGCTGACCTATGCGCTGCTCACCCCGGCGATGATCCTCGACGAGGTCGAGCTGGACGAGGACGCAGTGCGCACCCTCTACGAGGAACGCAGCGCCGAGTTCAACCTGCCCGAGCGGCGGCTGGTCGAGCGCCTGGTCTTCGCCAACGAGGCGGCGGCGGCCGAGGCCATGGCCCAGATCGAGGTCGGCGGCACCACCTTCGAGACGCTGGCCGAAGCGCGCGGGCTGGAGATGGTCGATCTCGACCTCGGGGACGTGACCGCCGCCGAGCTTGGCGGGGCCGCCGAAGCGGTCTTTGCCGCGCAGACCGGCGACGTGGTCGGGCCCCTGCCCTCCGATCTCGGCCCGGCACTCTTCCGCGTCAACGGCACCCTGGCGGCGCGCGCCACGCCCTTCGAGGATGTCGCGCCCGACCTGCGCGACGAGCTGGCCGGCGCCCGCGCCCGTCGCCTGATCGAGGCCCGCGCGCAAGGCATGGACGACCTGCTCGCCGGCGGCGCCACGCTCGAGGACCTGGCCAAGGAAACCGAGATGGAGCTGGGCCAGATCGACTGGACCGCCCAGAGCACCGAGGGCATCGCCGCCTATGACGCCTTCGCCGAGGCCGCCGCCAAGGTCGCCGAGGGCGATTACCCCACGGTGGCTTTCCTCGATGACGGCGGCATCTTCGCGCTGCGTCTCGACGAGACCCTGCCGGCCCGGCCCGAGCCCTTCGCCGACGCCCGTCCCCGCGTCGCCGAGGCCTGGCGGCAGGAGCAGACCCGCGCCGCGCTGCAGACCCGCGCCGACGCGGTCCTCGCCGAGCTGGAGGAGACCGGCGACTTCACCGCGCTCGGCCTGCCCGTGCAGGTCGAGAACGGGCTGACCCGCACCGCCTTCGTCGACGGCACCCCGGCCGATTTCATGTCCCAGGTCTTCGAGATGGAGCCGGGCGCGCTGCGCGTGATCCCCGCCCCAGGTGCGATGCTGATCGTGCGTCTCGACGCCGTGGCGCCCCCCGAGGAGACGCCGGAGCTGACCGCGATGCGCCAGGCCTTCGAGGACGAGCTGAGCCAGAGCCTCGGCCAGGCGCTGTTCGAGGCCTATGTCCGCGACGCCCGCACCCGCGCCAATCCGCGCATCGACCAGCAGGCGCTGAACGCCGTGCTCGCCAACTTCCAGTGACATGGCGCTGATCCCAGAATACGACGCCTTCGCGCGCGGCTTTGACGCGGGGCGCAACCAGATCGTCTATACGCGTCTCGCGGCCGATCTCGACACGCCGGTCTCGCTGATGCTCAAGCTGACCGGCGCGCAGACCGACGCCTTCATGCTCGAATCGGTCACCGGCGGCGAGGTGCGCGGACGCTACTCGATCATCGGCATGAAGCCCGACCTGATCTGGCGCTGCCAGGGCACGGCCTCGGCGCTGAACCGCTCGGCCCGCTTCGATCCCGAGGCCTTCGAGCCGCAGGAGGGCAGCCCGCTCGACGCCCTGCGCGCGCTCATTGCCGAAAGCCGGATCGACCTGCCCGACGACTTGCCGCAGGCCGCCGCCGGGCTCTTCGGCTATCTCGGCTATGACATGGTGCGGCTGGTCGAACACCTGCCCAATGTGCCTCCCGACCCGCTCGGCCTGCCCGACGCGCTGATGCTGCGCCCCTCGGTCGTCGCCGTGCTCGACGGGGTCAAGGGCGAGGTCACCGTGGTCTCGCCGGCCTGGGTCTCGGGCGGGCAGAGCGCGCGCGCCGCCTATGCCCAGGCCGCCGAGCGGGTGATGGACGCGGTGCGCGATCTCGAACGCGCCCTGCCGGCCGAGTCCCGCGATCTCGGCGAGGCCGCCGAGCCGCCGCAGCCGGTCTCGAACTTCACGCCCGAGGCCTACATGGCCGCCGTCGAGACGGCGCGCGACTACATCGCCGCCGGCGACATCTTCCAGGTGGTGCCCTCGCAGCGCTGGCGCCAGGATTTCCCGCTGCCGCCCTTCGCCCTCTACCGAAGCCTGCGGCGCACCAACCCCTCGCCCTTCATGTTCTATTTCAACTTCGGCACCTTCCAGGTGATCGGCGCCTCGCCCGAGATCCTGGTGCGGGTCTTCGGGCGCGAGGTCACCATCCGCCCGATCGCCGGCACCCGCCCCCGCGGCGCCACGCCCGAGGAGGACCGCGCCCTCGAGGCGGACCTCCTGGCCGATCCCAAGGAATGCGCCGAGCACCTGATGCTGCTCGATCTTGGGCGCAACGACGTCGGCCGAGTGGCGCGGATCGGCACCGTGCGCCCCACCGAGAAGTTCATCATCGAGCGCTATTCCCACGTCATGCACATCGTCTCCAACGTGACCGGCGAGCTGGCCGAGGGGCGCGACGCGCTCGACGCCTTCTTCGCCGGCATGCCCGCCGGCACCGTTTCGGGCGCGCCCAAGGTGCGGGCGATGCAGATCATCGACGAGCTGGAGCCGGAAAAGCGCGGCGTCTACGGCGGGGGCCTCGGCTATTTCTCCGCCGGCGGCGACATGGACATGTGCATCGCCCTGCGCACCGCGGTGGTCAAGGACGGCGCCCTCTACATCCAGGCCGGCGGCGGCGTCGTCCACGACAGCGACCCGGCCGCCGAGTACCAGGAGACCGTCCACAAGAGCAACGCCATCCGCCGCGCCGCCGCCGACGCCGCAAGGTTCGCGGGGCGGGGGAACCGGTAGGGTCGCGCGCCTATTCGACAGATCCATCCGCGTGACAGCTTGGTAACGAGAGCGAAGGATTCTTTGCGTCCATCCCCGTTGGCAGTCCTGTGTCGGGGCATAGGTCCTGTAAGTCGTCGTTGCCCGCGACCGATCCGACTTTCATACGCCGCTTGAGTGTTTCGAGGAACAGCTAGATGTCAGCTGGCAAATGCGCCTGTGGATGCGATGAAATGACCAAGGGCGGAAAGTTCTGTGCAGGTCACGACCAGAAGCTCCGAAAAGCGATTGAGGATGCGGTCGGTGGGTTGGAGAACCTGCGGTCAATAATCGAAGCTCATGTGGGCAAGCCGATTTCAACTCAAACTCTTGACTAGAGCACGTTGCGTCTAATCG
>JAGRMU010000156.1 GCA_020441165.1 Sedimentitalea sp. | reverse complement strand
CCGGTGCTGTTCAACCAGTACGGGCTGAACGAGATCTGGGACGCGGAATATTCCAAGGTCGGGGTCAAGCATGTCAGCGCCGGATCCTGGGATCCGTGCCATTTCGCCACCAAGGATCCGATCAACAGCCTGGCTGACCTGCAGGGCAAGCGGATCTTCACCTTCCCCACCGCCGGGCGCTTCCTGGCGCAGTTCGGCGTGGTGCCGGTGACCCTGCCCTGGGAGGATATCGAGGTCGCCATGCAGACCGGCGAGCTGGACGGCATCGCCTGGTCGGGCATCACCGAGGTCTACACGGTCGGCTGGTCCAAGGTGACCAACTATTTCCTGACCAACAACATCTCGGGCGCCTGGATCGGGCATTTCTTCGCCAACATGGACCGCTGGAACGAGTTGCCGGAGGATCTTCAGACGCTGTTCAAGGTCTGCTGCGAGCAGTCGCATTACTATCGCCAGTGGTGGTACTGGGGCGGCGAGGCCGACCTGCGGGTCAACGGGACCGATCTGCAGCTGACCTCGATCCCGGACGCGGAATGGGACCAGGTCGAGGAGGCGGCGCAAGTGTTCTGGGAAGAGATCGCGGCGGAGTCCGAGGTCAAGGCCCAGGTGGTCGAGATCTTCAAGAAATACAACGCGGTGATGCGCAAGGCCGGGCGCCCCTACCGCTACGGCTGACCTCAGGCAGGGCCGCCTCGGCGCGGCCCTGCGACATCTTTGGCCATTGCCCCGGGCGCGTTCCGGGGCGGTGGTGCGCCATAGGGCGATCGGCCAGAACCTATCGAAAGGACGACCATGCCGGGACTGATGACATTCGACGCGCTGAAGGCCGAGGTCGAGGAGGGGCGCATCGACACGGTGCTCACCTGCCTCGTCGACATGCAGGGGCGGCTGATGGGCAAGCGCTTCGTGGCCCAGCATTTCGTCGACAGCGCCTGGGCCGAGACCCATTGCTGCAACTACCTGCTGGCCACCGACCTGGAGATGGCGACGCCCGACGGCTATGCCGCCACAAGCTGGCGCGCGGGATACGGCGATTACGTGCTGAAACCCGATCTCGCCACCATCCGCCCGATGCCCTGGCTGGAGGGCACGGTGATGGTGCTCTGCGACGTGCTCGATCACACCACCCACGCGGAGGTGCCGCATTCGCCGCGCGCCGTCCTGAAGCGCCAGATCGCCCGCGCCGAGGCGATGGGATTCACGCCCGTGATGGCCACCGAGCTGGAGTTCTTCCTCTTCGAGAAGTCCTTCGCCGAGATCGCCCGCGGCGGCTATCGCGAGCTGACCCCGATCTCGGGCTACAACGAGGATTACAACATCCTGCAGACCAGCCGCGAGGAGCACGTGATGCGCCCGCTGCGCAATCACCTCTGGGCCGCCGGCATCCCGGTCGAGAACTCCAAGGGCGAGGCCGAGGCCGGGCAGGAGGAGCTCAACATCCGCTATGCCCCGGCGATGGATACCGCCGATCACCACACCATCGCCAAGCATGCAACCAAGGAGATCGCCGACCAGATGGGCCATGCCGCCAGCTTCCTGCCGAAATGGCATCACGAGCGGGTCGGCAGCTCCAGCCACGTCCACCAGTCGCTGTGGAAGGACGGGGCGAACGCCTTTCACGACCCGCAGGGCGAGCTGGGCATGTCGGAGCTGATGCGCCGCTACATGGCCGGGCTGATCCGCCATGCCCCCGACATGACGGTGTTCATGGCGCCCTACATCAACAGCTACAAGCGCTTCGCCAAGGCCACATTCGCGCCGACCAAGACCGTCTGGTCGGTGGACAACCGCACCGCCGGCTTCCGGCTTTGCGGCGCGAACAGCAAGGCGGTGCGGGTCGAATGCCGCATCCCCGGATCGGACATGAACCCCTATCTGGCGATGGCCGCGCAGCTGGCGGCCGGGTTGGCGGGGATCGAGGAGGGGCTGGAGCTGCAGCCGCCCACCACCGGCGACATCTACGAGGCGGCGAAGGGCGGCGAGATCCCCAAGACGCTGCGCGACGCGGTCGAGACGCTGACCGGCTCGACCATGCTGCGTGCCGCGATGGGGGATGACGTGATCGACCACTACACCCGCTGCGCGCGCTGGGAGATCGAGGAGTTCGACCGCGTGGTCACCGATTACGAGATCGCCCGCGGGTTCGAGCGGGCCTGAGAGCGCAGGGCGGGGGGCCAGCCCCCCGCACCCCCCGGAGTATTTTTCGCAAGAGGAAAAGGAATGGGCATGGCCGGTCAAGTGACATGCATCTCTCCCATCGACGGCTCGGTCTATGCCGAGCGCCCGGTTCTGAGCCGCGACGCGGCGTTCGAGGCCGCCGCGCGCGCCCGCGCCGCGCAGACGGGCTGGGCCGCGCGGTCGCTGGCCGAGCGCGTGGCGCTGGTGCGCAAGGGCGTTGCCAATGTCGGCGCGATGAACGACGAGATCGTGCCGGAACTGGCCTGGCAGATGGGCCGCCCGGTGCGCTATGGCGGCGAGTTCCGCGGCTTCGACGAGCGCGCGCAATACATGGCCGGGATCGCCGAGGAGGCGCTGGCGCCGATCGTGCTGGAGGACAGCGATGCGTTCCGGCGCTACATCGCGCGCGAGCCGCACGGGCTGGTGCTGGTGATCGCGCCCTGGAACTATCCTTACATGACCGCGATCAATACCGTCGCGCCGGCGCTGATCGCCGGCAACGCGGTGCTGCTGAAACATGCCAGCCAGACCCCGCTGGTGGGTGAGCGCATGGCAAGCGCCTTCCACGCGGCGGGCATTCCCGAGGAGGTGTTCGGGAACGTCTTTCTTGACCATGCGACCACCTCCGACCTGATCGCGGCGCGGGCGTTCGATTTCGTCAACTTCACCGGCTCCGTCGCCGGCGGGCAGGCCATCGAGCGGGCGGCGGCGGGCACCTTCACCGGGCTGGGGCTGGAGCTGGGCGGCAAGGATCCGGGCTATGTCTGCGAGGATGCGGATCTGGAGGCGGCCGCAGAGACACTGATCGACGGGGCGATGTTCAACTCGGGCCAGTGCTGCTGCGGGATCGAGCGGATCTATGTCCATGAGCGCCTCTTCGACGGCTTTGTCGAAAAGGCGGTGGAGATCGTCAACGGCTACCGGCTGGGCAATCCGCTCGATCCCGGGACCACGCTGGGGCCGATGGCGCAGGGGCGCTTCGCCGATCTGGTGCGCGCGCAGACCGCCGAGGCAGTCGCTGCCGGGGCACGGGCGCTGATCGATCCGGCGCGTTTCCCGCAGGAGGGCGGCGCCTATCTCATGCCGCAGATCCTGGTCGGGGTGGACCACTCCATGCGGGTGATGCGCGAGGAAAGCTTCGGCCCAGTGGTCGGCATCATGCCGGTTGCCGGCGACGACGAGGCCATCACCCTGATGAACGACAGCGATTACGGGTTGACCGCCTCGATCTGGACCAGTGACGTCGCGCGCGCCGAGGCGATCGGCGCGCGGATCGAAACCGGCACCGTCTTCATGAACCGTGCCGATTACCTCGATCCGGGCCTCTGCTGGACCGGCTGCAAGCAGACCGGGCGCGGCGGCGGGCTGAGCGTGATCGGCTATCACAACCTGACGCGCCCGAAATCCTATCACCTGAGGAAACTGACATGAGCCCGAGAGCCAACTGGTCCTATCCCACCGCCATCCGCTTCGGTGCGGGGCGCATTGCCGAACTGGCCGAGGCCTGCGCCGCCGCCGGCATTGCGCGCCCGCTGCTGGTCACCGACAGGGGGCTGGCCGGGCTGCCGATCACCGCCCGGGCGCTCGACCTGATGGAGGCGGCGGGGCTGGGCCGGGCGATCTTCGCCGAGGTCGATCCCAACCCGACCGAGGTGAACATGGCGGCCGGGGTCGCGGCCTATCGCGCCGGCGGCCATGACGGGGTGATCGCCTTCGGCGGCGGCTCGGGGCTGGACCTGGGCAAGATGGTGGCCTTCATGGCCGGCCAGAGCCGCCCGGTCTGGGATTTCGAGGATGTCGGCGACTGGTGGACCCGCGCCGATGCCGCGGCCATCGCGCCCATCGTCGCGGTGCCGACCACCGCCGGGACCGGCTCGGAAGTGGGGCGCGCCTCGGTCCTGACCAATTCGCAGAGCCACGAGAAGAAGATCATCTTTCACCCCAAGGTGCTGCCCTCGGTGGTGATCGCCGATCCCGAGCTGACCGTGGGCATGCCGAAAGCCATCACCGCCGGCACCGGCATGGACGCCTTCGCGCATTGCCTCGAGGCCTATTGCTCGCCGCACTACCACCCGATGAGCCAGGGCATCGCGCTGGAGGGGATGCGGCTGGTCAAGGAGAACCTGCCGCGCGCCTATGCCGAGGGCGGCGACCTGCGGGCGCGGGCCGAGATGATGAGCGCCGCGATGATGGGGGCGGTCGCGTTCCAGAAGGGGCTGGGCGCAATCCATGCTCTGTCCCATCCCATCGGGGCGGTGTTCAACACCCATCACGGCACCACCAACGCGGTGGTGATGCAGCCGGTGCTGCGCTTCAACCGCGCCGCGGTCGAGGAGCGGCTGGCGCGCGCCGCGGCCTACCTGGGCATCGCGGGCGGCTTCGACGGGTTCTATGCCTTCGTGGGCGAGCTCAATGCCGCGCTCGGGATTCCCGCAACCCTCACCGCGCTGGGGGTGCGCAACCCCGATCTCGATGCGCTGGTGGCCTCGGCCCTGGCCGATCCCAGCGTGGGCGGCAACCCGGTGGAGATGACGGCCGAGAACACCCGCGCGCTGTTCGAGGCCTGCCTCTGACCCTCGGCGCGCGGTCGCCCCGGGCCTGACGGCGCAGCCCGGGTTCTCGGGGGCTGGAAACAAGTCGCTGCACGCGAAGGGGTCTCGCCTCAGGACCGCGCCGCGCGCAGGGTGCGCGTGGCGGCGACGTCGACTTGCGGCGGCGATCCGGTCAGCGCCACGCCGAAGAGATCGCGCGCCTGCTCCGCCGTGTAGCGCTCCAGCGCCACGTCCTCGCGGACCGCCTCGGGGTCGCGCCGGAAGGGATCGCCATAGCCGCCACCGCCCGGCGTCTGGACCCGCACCCGGTCGCCGGGGGCCAGCGGGATGTCCTGCTCCTTGGACAGATGCGCCGGCCTGTGCGGCACGCCCGACTGCCAGACCGTCACCCGGTTGACCCCGCCGTCGCCGCCGCCCAGCACGCCCTGCGGTCCGAACCGGCCGTGATCCATCACGAAGCTGGCGCGGGCGCTGCCGCGGCGCAGCTCGACCTCGTAATCCAGCCCGAAGCCGCCGCGCTGGCACCCGGCGCCGCCCGATCCCTCGTGCAGCGCGTAGTGGTGATAGAGCACCGGGAAGGCCTGTTCCATGATCTCGACGGGCGGCGCCTTGGAGATGCCGATGGTCGAGCAGCCGTTGCTGAGCCCGTCATGGCCGGCGTTGCCGCCATAGCCGCCGCCCGAGATCTGGTACATCACGAAATCCCGCCCCCGCGCCGGATCGGTCCCGCCGAGCGCGAAATTGCCGCTGGTGCCCGCCGGCGCCGCGGTCACGCGCTCGGGCAGCGCCGCGACCAGGGCGACGAAGACCGCCTCCGCGATGCGCTGGCTGACCTCGGCGGCGCAGCCCGAGACCGGGCGCGGATATTGCGCGTCGAGGAAGGTGCCCTCGATGCCGGTCACATGCAGCGGCTCGAAGGCGCCGGCGCTCATCGCCACCTCGGGGAAGATGTGGCGCATCGCGAGGTAGACCGCGCTCAGCGTCGTCGCCCGCACCGAGTTCATCGGCCCGGCGCAGGGCGGGCTGGAGCCGGAAAAATCGAAGCGCAGATCCTCGCCCTCGCGGGTCACCGCCAGGCGGATTTCCAGCGGCGCGTCGACCACCCCGTCGCTGTCGATCCAGGCCGAGGCCGGGTAGCGGCCATCGGGGATCGTGGCGATGAAGGCGCGCATCTGCATCGCGGCGCGGCGGCGCAGCTCGGCGATGGCCTCGGCCACGGTAGCATCGCCGTAGCGGTCCATGAGCGCGCCCAGACGCTCCTCGCCGACCAGCAGCGCCGCGGCCTGCGCCTTGACGTCGCCGATGCGCTGGTCGGCGACGCGGATGTTCGAGCGGATGATCGCGAAGATCTCCTCGTCCAGCACGCCCTCCTTGAAGAGCCGCACCGGCGGCAGGCGCAGCCCCTCCTGCTCGACCGCCGTCGCCGAGGCCGAGAAGCCGCCGGGCACCGCGCCGCCGGTGTCGGGCCAGTGGCCGGTATTGCTGAGCCAGCAGAAGATCCGCCCGCCGCGATAGAACGGCCGGGCAAAGCGCACATCCATCAGGTGGGTGCCGCCGAGATAGGGGTCGTTGACGATGTAGATGTCGCCCGGTTGCGGCGGGGCGGCGCGCCCGTCCGCGATCATCCCGATCAGGATGCGGGTCGATTCCTGCATGGTGCCGACGAAGACCGGCAGCCCGCCCGCGCCCTGCGCGATCAGCGCGCCGTCATCGGCGGCGTAGATCCCGTCCGAGCGGTCGTTGGCCTCGGCGATCACCGGCGAGAAGGCGGCGCGCGAGAAGGTCAGGTCCATCTCGTCGCAGACCTGCTGGAGCCCGGCCTGGATGACGGTGAGGGTGATGGGATCGAGGCTCATGTCGCGGCGCCGATCTCGATGATCAGGTTGCCCTGCGCGTCGCCCCGGGCGCGGTCGTCGGGTTCGATCAGCACCGTGGTGTCCATCTGCCGGACCACCGCCGGGCCGCTCAGCCGCGCCTCCAGCGGCAGGTGATCGCGCCAGTAGACCGGGCTGTCGTGCCAAGTGCCGGCGAAATGCACCGGCCGCATACCTATTTGCGCCTCGGCGAGCGTGGCTTTCCGCCCGGCGGGATCGATCAGCGCCGAGAAGTCGAGCGCGTCGCGCAGACCGATCACCGAGCTGCTGGCATTGACCACATGGGCGCGGATATCGGGCAGCGTGACGCGGAAGCGCCGGAAATAGACCTCCTCGAAGAGCGCCTGGATGGCGTCCCGGCCGATCTCGGGCCCCGGCAGCGGCACCCGCAGCAGGTGGGTCTGGCCCACGAACTGCATGTCGAGGCTGTGGATGTGGCGCAGCGCGCGCAGCCCGACGCGCTCCTTGCCGATCAGGCGGGCGCCCTCGGCGCTCTGCGCGGCGAAGACCTCGGTCAGAAGCGCCGGGTCGAGCCGGTCGAGCGGGGTGTTCAGCGTCTGGACGAAATCGTGGCGCAGATCGGCCACCACGCAGCCGATGGCGTTGGTGATGCCGGGCCGGGCCGGGACCAGCACCCGCGGGATGCCCAGCTCGCGCGCCAGCGCGGCGGCGTGGAGCGGACCGGCCCCGCCGAAGGCGAAGAGCGCGAAATCGCGCGGATCGGCGCCCAGCGAGATCGAGACCATGCGGATCGCGCCCGCCATCTTCAGGTTGGCGACCCGGATCACCGCCGCCGCCGCCTGGGTCGCATCGAGGCCCAGCGGCGCGCCCAGAACCTGTTCGAAGACCTTGCGCACATGGTCGGCGGACACCTGCGCCGCGCCGGCGGCGAAGCCGGCCGGGTCGAGCCGCCCGAGGATCAGGTTGGCGTCCGAGATCGTCGGCGCGGTGCCGCCGCGCCCATAGCAGATCGGGCCGGGATCGGCGCCGGCGCTGTCCGGGCCGACCTCGAGCAGCCCCGCCGGGCTCACCCGCGCGATCGACCCGCCGCCGGCACCGATGGTGCGCACGTCGACCATCGGCACGTGGATCGGCATGGCGTATTCGATCTCGATCTCGCTGGACACCGACGGCTCGGCCCCCCGGATCAGCGCGACATCTGTCGAGGTGCCGCCCATGTCATAGGTGATCAGGTTCTCGAGGCCCGAGCGCCGCCCGGTGAAGGCCGCCGCCATCACCCCCGAGGCGGGCCCGGACATCACCGTCTTGGCCGCCTCGCGGGCCACGCGCGCCGCCGAGACCATGCCGCCATTGCCGTTCATGATCAGCAGCTCGCCCCTGTGGCCGCCGCGCTCCAGCTCCTCCGCCAGGCGCCGGATATAGCGGTCGAGAAGCGGCTGCACCGCGGCGTTGACCGCCGCGGTCACCCCGCGCTCGAACTCGCGGCTCTCGGAGAGCAGCGCATGGCCCAGCGTGATGTGATCGTTCGGCCAGATCGGGCGCAGGATCTCGGCGGCGCGCAGCTCGTGGGCGGGATTGGCATAGGCATGCAGGAAATGGATCACCAGCGATTCGCAGCCCGCCGCCAGCAGCCGCTTTGCCGCCGCGTGCACCGCGTCCTCGTCCAGCGGGGTGACCACCGCGCCGGACGCATCCATCCGCTCGGAGACCTCTAGGCGCAGATTGCGCGGGATCAGCGGCCGGAAAGTGCCTGTCATCCCGTAGGGCTGCGGGCGCGTGCGCCGGCCGAGCTCGAGAATGTCGCGAAAGCCGGCCGTGGTGATCAGCCCGGTGCGGGCCAGCTTGCGTTCGAGTACCGCGTTGGTGGTCGTGGTCGTCCCGTGCACGATCAGGTCGAGCGCCGCCAGATCGCAGCCCGCCGCTGCCAGGGCGTTCATCACCCCGAAGGCCTGGTTGTCCGGCGTGCTGGGCACCTTGGCGAGGCGCACGCGCCCGCTCGCCGGATCGAGCGCCACCAGATCGGTGAAGGTGCCGCCGACATCGACGCCGACCACGGCGCCCGCGGCGGGGTCCGCCATCGCGGTCCCGGCTGCGCCCCGAGCCTGATGAGCGGGCCCGCCCGTCAACGCGCCTCGATCCGGGCCGTGGCGGTCACCGGCGCCGCGCCGACGACATAGGGGCGGCCGTCGTCGGTGGTGAGGGTCACGCGCAGCTCGTGGGTGCCCGGGGGCAAGGCGCCGATCCGGGCGGAGGGCTCGAACAGCCGCTCGAGCAGGAGGCCGCCGAGGGTGAGAACCGCGTGACCGGTGCCCGGCACATGCGCGCCATCCCCGTCATCCGGCCCGAAGGTGAACTCGGCGGTCTGCAGCTCGACGGTCCAGTCGTCGCCGTCGGGGCGCACCTGAAGCGCGAGTTGCGGGAAGGGCTCGCCTGCCGCGACGCGGTGGACGTCGCCGAGACCGGGCAGGCCGAACGTCGCCGCGTCACCGGCGGCCACGGGCGCGACCAGCTCGGCGCGGGTGTTGATCTCGCCGCCCTGCTCGAAGCGCAGGGTGATCGGGATCAGCCGGCCCTCGGTCAGCGCGCCGCCCACCCCTTCGAGGCGGATGAAGGCGCCCTCGGGGGCGAGCGCCGCGGTGGTGTCGGCGGGGACCGGAAGCCCGGCATCGGCCACCGCGCCGTCGAGAATCGCCCGCCGCGCGGTGATCGAACGCGCCGCGACCACCCGGTCCGGCCCGCCGCGATTCTCGATCGAAAGGAAGACCGCGACCGTGTCGCCGCTGCCGGCGATGGGGGCGGCGACCGCCCCGGTCAGTGCGATCTCCGGCCCGACGAACCGGCTCGCCACCAGAAGGACGGCACCGGCGACGAGGGCCAGGGCCGCGAGGGCGAGAACGGGTTTTGCAGCTTTCATCCGGGTCTCCGGCGGCTATCATCGCGCCCCATGAGCATCCTCCAGACCAGCCCCGGGATCAAGAGAGCCGTCCTTATGGCCGCCGGCGCCGTTACGGCACCCGGACCGGCGCTGGCCCATGCCTCCGAGCAGGGCTTCGTTCTGCTGCTCCCCACCGGCCTCTACAGCCTGGCCGGCGCCGCCTGCGTGGCGCTGACGGTGCTGCTGCTGGCGGTCCTGCCGGACCGGGCACTCGGCCGGCTGTTCCGGCCGCTGCCGCTGCTGCGGGCGAGGGGCGGCGCGCTGCACCCCTGGACCAGCGGGGTTGCCTTCCTGCTCCTGCTGGCGCTGCTCTGGGCCGGCTGGGCGGGTTCGCGCGATCCGATGGAGAACCCGCTGCCGCTTGCCGTCTGGACGCTGTGGTGGGTCGGTCTCGTCACGTTGCAGGGGGTGTTCGGCGATCTCTGGGCCTGGATCAACCCGTGGCGCGGGCCGGTGGCGCTGACCCGCCGCTGGCTCGGCGCCCGGCCGCTGCTGCGCCTGCCGGCGCGGCTGGGGCACGGCCCGGCCATCGCCACCTTCCTCGGCTTCGCGGCGCTGCTGATGGCGGACCCGGCGCCCACCGATCCCGGGCGGCTGGCCGGGTTCGTCGGGGGCTACTGGCTGGTCACCTATCTCGCGCTGCTGGTCTTCGGCCCGCGCTGGAGCCATCGCGGCGATGGCATCTCGGTGCTGATGCGCAGCTATGGCCGGCTCGGCCTCTTCGGGCGCCGCCGGGGGCGCCTGGCGCTCGGCCTCACCGGCTGGCAGGCCCTGGGTCGGCGGGCGCCGCCCCTCGGCCTTGCGGTCTTCTACCTGCTGATGCTGGGCAGCGGCAGTTTCGACGGGCTGAACGAGACCTTCTGGTGGCTGGCCCGGCTCGGCATCAACCCGCTGGAGTTCCCCGGCCGCTCGGCGGTGGTCGCGCAGAACCTCGCGGGTCTCCTGGCGGCCAATGCCGCGCTGATCGCCGCCTATGCGCTGGCGATCCGGCTGGGGCTGCGCCTGACCGGTTCGGCGATGCCTCTGGCCGCGGCGTTCCGCCTCTTCGCGCCGTCGATCCTGCCCATCGCGCTCGGCTATCACATCGCCCATTACCTGCCCAGCTTCCTGGTCGACGGCCAGTATGCGCTGGCCGCGGCCAGCGATCCGCTGGCGCGGGGCGACGACCTGCTGGGGCTGGGCAGGTTCTATGTCACCACCGGGTTCTTCAACACGCCCGGCACGGTGCGGGCGATCTGGCTGAGCCAGGCCGGGGCGGTGGTGCTGGGTCACGTGCTGGCGGTGGTGCTGGCCCATGTGCTGGCGGTGCGGGCCTTCGGACCCGGCCGCCGCGCCACCCGGTCCCAGGCGCCTCTGGCGCTGTTCATGGTGCTCTACACGCTCTTCGGCCTCTGGCTTCTGGCCTCGCCGCGCGGGGTGTGAGGGCCCGGCGCGTCAAAGGACTCGACAGGGGGCGGGATCATTCGCACACTCGGCGCAACGAGACCGGCGCACCGGTCCGCTGCCAGTCGTCAACGTCCGCCAGAACGGGGAGAGATCCGATGACCACCAGACCGAAGACACCAGCCGGTCCCACGCGCCGCGCCGCGCTCAAGACGCTCGCCGCGGGCGCCGGGGCGATGAGCCTGCCGCTCTGGGCGCGCTATGCCCAGGCGCAGAGCGCCGAGCCGATCCGCATCGGCTTTCAGGTGCACCGCACCGGCATCGGCGCCGCCTATGGCCGCTGGTACGATCGCACCACCGAGGCCGCCGTGCAGCGGATCAACGCCGCCGGCGGGATCAACGGCCGGATGGTCGAGATCGTCGCCGAGGATGACGGCACCGACCCCAAGCGCGGCGCCGAGGTGGTCGAGAAATTCGCCAACCAGCATGGCTGCGATGTCGGTTACGGCACGCTCTTCAGCCACGTGGTGATGGGCTCGGCCCCGCGCGCCGGAGAGTTGCGCCTGCCCTATTTCGTGGTCTCCGAGGGTCATCACGTGGCCTCGGGCGCGCTCAACCGCTGGACGCTGCAGCCGGGGATCACCGACGTGAAGAGCCAGGTCCTGTCGATGGCGCCCTGGGTGACGCAGAACCTGGGCAAGAAGGTCACGATGATCTTTCCCGACTATGCCTTCGGCCACGATCATCGCGACTATTTCACCCAGGGCGTCGAGGCGGCGGGCGGCGAGGTGCTGGCGCAGATCGCGATCCCGCCGACCGAGACCAGCTTCACCCGCCATTTCGCCAAGATCCCGCGCGAGACGGAGGTGGTCTATCACGTCATGGTCGGCCCCGCGGTGCTGACCTTCGTCAAGGAGATGGGCGAGTTCTTCGGCCCCTCGCGCCCCGAGATCTTCGGTTTCATCGACAGTCTCGAGGCGGTGGACCTGGCCAGCCCGGGCCTCGAGTTCCTGGAAGGCACCTATTTCTGGGAGGGCAACCCGCGCTATGCCCAGCCGGACCAGTCGGAATTCGACCGCGCCTTCCGCGACGCGGTGGGGGTCGATCCCAACGGCGCCTCGGTCAGCGATCCCACGGACGTGTCGACCTATGGCCACATGTTCGGCTGCTGGGAGACGCTCTACGTGATCAAGGCCGGGATGGAGGCGGCGGGCTATCGCGGCCCCGAGGACCGCGCGGCGCTGATCGAGGCCTGCGAGGCGATCACCGACATGCCCCATTCGGACGAGCATCCGCAGGGGGCCAAGATCTTCAATGGCCGCACCCACCAGGTGTTCGGCCATCAGTATATCAGCCGGGTCGACGGCGGAAAGCTGGTGGTGGTGCACCGCACCTCGATCGAGGACACGTTCTATCCCGACGAGGTGGATTACACGGCCCAGCCGCTCTGAGCGCCGGTCGGGCGGGCGCGGCGGCGGCCGGGCTCAGCCCGGCTGCGGCGGCGGCAGCGTGGCGCAATCGACCTGGGCCTGGCGCGGAAAGCTGAGCCCGTCGATCGCCGCGCGCTGCCCGCAGAGCGTCATCTTGCAGCCATGGTCGGGATCGGCCAGCCGGATCCCCTGATCGTCGGTCACCATGATCTGCATCCGGCAGAGCCGGCCCCAGAGGTCTTCCTGATAGAGCCAGCCGCCGACCTGCGGCTGCGCCACCCCGCGCGCGCCGCAGAAATGCCCGCCGCCCTGCCAGCTTTCCAGGTCGAACCAGGCGCTGCCATCGGCGGCGATCTGCAGGCGGAAGGTGTCTCTGCCGCTCTTGAAGCAATAGCCGCCCGCCGCGACCACGCCCGGCGCGGCGGCGGCTTTCGGCGCGCAGGGGATCCGCGAGACGCGAAAGCCCGGACCGGCGATGTCGTCGATGCGCCAGAACCCGTCCTCGGGCACGAAGTCATAGGCGATCTGCGCCGGGGTGCCGAAATTGCTGAACCGCGCGGTCACCACGCGCCGCCCGGCGTCGCCTTCCGCCGTGACCGAGAGGGTGCGGGCGATTTCCTGCGCGTCGAAATCGTTGCCGGGAATGTCGAAGGCGAAATCGACGCAGGCCGAGGCGACATCGCCCCCATGGCTGTCATTGGCGGCGTGAAAGGCGATCATCCGGCGGCTGAGGAACTGTTCGCGCTGCCCGGGCGCGGAGAGGTGCGCATAGCCCTTCGCCGCGCCCGGAAGCGTCTGCGAGACATAGATCCAGCGCACGATCTCCTCGGGGGTCTGGGCACGGGCGGGCAGGGCGCAGAAGGCGGCCAGAACCGCCAGCCAGAGCCATCTCGGTGTCATCATCGCGCGCCTCCCTTCGCCGCCCGCGAGCATAGCATCGGTGGGGGGCGATTCGGCAATTCGGCCCCCGTGCCCTGCGTGCCCCCTTGTTTCGGCCCGATCCATGCGCAATCGTCGCGGCCATGGAATTCGGTCCCCATCTCGTGCTCGCCACCCTCGAGGGCGCGGTCACCGCGGCGGTGCTGGCGCTGACCGCGGTCGGACTCAGTCTGGTCTTCGGCGTCATGCGGGTGGTCAACGTCGCCCATGGCGAGTTCTTCATGCTGGGCGCGGTCCTGGCGTGGTGGGTCACCTCGCTGATCGGCGGGCCTCCGGCGCTGGGGTTCGCCGCAGCGCTGGTCGTCGCGCCGCTGCTGGTCGGCCTGCTGGCAGCAGCGGCGGACATGACGGTGCTCAAACGCATCGATTACGATCCCGAGCGCACCATCGTGGCGACCATCGGCCTGCTCTACATCCTCCAGCAGGTGACGCTGATGACCTACGGCGCCGACGCCCGCCCGGTCGAGCCGCCCTTCAACACTCGCCTGGCGATCCCCTGGGTCACGTTCGCCGAGGGCCGGCCGCAGCTGATCTGGCCCTGGGGGCTGGGCACCACCAGCTACAAGCTGGCGGTGATCGGGGCGGCGGCGGCGGTGCTGGCCGGGGTCTGGCTGGTGATGACGCGCAGCCGGATCGGCCTTCTGATGCGGGCGACGCAGCTCGACCGCGACATGGCGCTGGCCTTCGGCATCCCGGTCGAGCGGATCTATGCGCTGGTCTTCGGGCTCGGGGCCGCTCTGGCGGCGCTGGCGGCGGTGCTGATCGTGCCGATCAGCCAGGCGCATTACCTGATGGGGGGCGATCCGCTGCTGCTCTCGTTCATCGTGGTGATCATCGGCGGGCTGGGCAGCCTGCCCGGCACCCTGGTCGCGGCGATCCTGATCGGGCTGAGCGACGGCATCATCTCGGTCTTCTTCTCGCCGACCCTGGCCAAGATCCTCGCCACGCTGCTGGTCGCGCTGGTGCTGGTGTTCCGCCCGCAGGGCCTCTTCGGCCTGCGCGCGGCATGAGCGGGGGCGGCGCGCGATCCCTGGCGCTGCATGGCGGGGTGCTGGCCCTGCTGCTGGCGCTGCATTTCGTGCTGCCGGCCTATCATCACGGCAACCTGGCGCGGATCATGGTGCTGGCCAGCTACGCCATCGGCTACAACATCCTCTTCGGCTATACCGGGCTGCTCAGCCTCGGCCATGCCCTCTTTTTCGCCGCCGGCATGTACGGCATGGGTCTCGCGATGCGCCATGCGGGCCTCGGGCCGGGGCCGGCGCTGGCCGCCGGGCTGGCGGCGGGGCTGGCGGTCTCGGCGGCGATGGGCCTGTTGGCGCTGCGCACCGCGGGCGTCGCCTTCATGATCGTCACGCTGATGTTCGCCCAGGCGGGATACCTCGCGCTGCTCTATTTCGGCGCCTGGACGCGCGGCGACGAGGGGTTCGTGATCCAGCAGGCCGAGCGCATCCTCTGGGGCATCGATCTGAGCGATCCGGGCAACCGCTATCTCGCCGCCCTGGCGCTCTTCGCCCTCTGCCTGCTGGCGACGCTCTGGCTGGTCGAGCGACCCTTCGGCAAGGTGCTGGTCGCGATCCGCGAGAACGAGGAGCGGGCGCGGATGCTGGGCTATAACGTCTTCGCCTACAAGCTGGGCGCGGTGATCCTGTCGGGGACGGTCTCGGCGGCGGCGGGGGCGGCCTACGGGCTGCTCTTCGGCTATGTCGGCGCCACCTTCGCCTCGGTGCAGTATTCAATCTTCCCGCTGCTCTGGGTGCTGCTCGGCGGGGCGGGCACGGTTCTGGGACCGCTGATCGGCACGCTCTTCATGTTCTACCTGATCGACCTCTCCAGCGGTGTCACCTCGGCCTACATGCTGGTCGCGGGCGTGGTCCTGGTGCTGGTGACCCTTTTCGCGCCGCAGGGCCTCGCGGGGTTGCTGCGCGCCCGGCTGTGGCGGTGGCTGCCGTGACGCTGCTCTCCACCCGCGGGCTGACCAAGCGCTTCGACGGGCTGCACGCGGTCGAGGACGTGGATTTCGATCTGCCCGAAGGGCAGGTGCGGGCGCTGATCGGGCCCAACGGCGCCGGCAAGACCACCTTCGTCGGGATGCTTTGCGGCCGGATCACGCCGAGCGCCGGCACCGTCGCCTTCGCCGGGCGCGACATCTCGCACCTGCCGGCGCATCGGCGGATCGGGCTGGGGATGGCCTATACCTTCCAGATCACCTCGGTCTTCGCCCGGCTCAGCGTCGCCGAGAACGTCGCCCTCGCCGCGCGGCGCAAGGTCAGGGGCGCGCTTGGCGTCCGGCGCATGGTGGCCCGGAGCCTGGCGCGGGTCGGGCTGGAGGGACAGTCCGGGCAGATCGCGGGCACCCTCAGCTATGGCCACCAGCGGCTGCTGGAGATCGCCATGGGCCTGGCGCAGCGCCCACGCCTGCTGATCCTCGACGAGCCGACCCAGGGCCTGTCCGAGGCCGAGATCACCGGTTTCAAGGCGCTGCTTCGCGATCTGTCCGCCAGTGCCACGATCCTGCTGATCGAGCACAACATGAGCGTCGTGATGGAGACCGCCGACCGGGTCACGGTGCTGGATTTCGGGCGCATCCTGGCCGAGGGCAGCCCGGCCGAGATCCACGCCGACCGGGCGGTGCAGGCCGCCTATCTGGGGACCGCCTGATGCTGCGGCTCGAGGGCATCGGCGCGGGCTATGGCGCGGCGCAGGTGCTGCGCGATCTCACGCTCAAGGTCCGGCCGGGCGAGATCCTCTGCCTCGCGGGCCGCAACGGCGCCGGCAAGACCACCACGATGAAGGCGATCATGGGGCTGGTGCCGCTGTCCGCCGGGCGGATCACCCTGGACGGGGTGGCGATCAGCGAGTTGCCGGCGCACCGGGTCCCCAAGGCCGGCATCGGCTATGTCCCGCAGGGGCGGCGGCTTTTCGGCGAGCTGACCGTGGCGCAGAACCTCGAGATCGGGCTGATGGCGCGCGGCTCGCCCCTCGCGGTTCTGGACGCGGCGCTCGACCTCTTTCCGCGCCTGCGCGAGCGGATGGGCCAGCGCGCCCAGACCCTGTCGGGCGGCGAGCAGCAGATGCTGGCCATGGCGCGCGCGCTCTGCCTCGACCCTGCCGTGCTGCTGCTGGACGAGCCGACCGAGGGCTTGCAGCCGACGATGATCGAGGCGATCCGCGCGGCGATCCGGGAGACCAGGGCGCGCGGCGCCGCCATCCTGCTGGTCGAGCAGCGCATCGACGCGGTGCTGTCGTTGGCGGACCGCATCGCGCTGATCGAGAATGGCCGGGTTCTGGACACGCTCGAGGCCGAGGCGCTGCGTCGCGACCACCGCCGCCTTGAACGCCACCTCGGGGTGTGAGGCCGCGCTTGCGTGTTGACAGGCCCCGGTGCCGGCCGCAGACTCCGGACGCATGATCCGCGTCGTCGCCCTCCAACCTTGCAGGGAGTTCCGGGAGTGGCCGAGTATCACCGCCCTGTCGCGCTGAGCGATGCGCTGGCCCTGCTCGGGCGCGGGCCGGTGACCGTGGCGGCAGGCTGCACCGATCTCTTTCCCGGCATCGACGGGCCGGCGCTGCGCGGCCCGGTCCTCGACATCACCGCCATCGACGGGCTGCGCGGCATCGAGGCCAGCGCGGAGGGCTGGCGGATCGGCGCCACCACCACCTGGAGCGACCTTCTGGCCGCCGACCTGCCGCCCGCCTTCGACATGCTGAAGGCGGCGGCGCGCGAGGTCGGCTCGGTCCAGATCCAGAATACCGGGACCGTGGCGGGCAATCTCTGCAACGCCTCGCCCGCCGCCGACGGGGTGCCGCCGCTGCTGGCGCTCGATGCGTCGGTGGAGCTGACCTCGACGCAAGGCACCCGCGCGCTGCCGCTCGAACGGTTCCTGACCGGGGTGCGGCAGACCGGCCGCGCGGCGTCCGAGATGGTGACCGCGGTGACCGTGCCGCGCCGCGCCGGCGCCGGCGTCAGCCGGTTCCTGAAGCTGGGCGCACGGCGTTACCTGGTGATCTCCATCGCCATGATCGCGGCGCGGCTGGTGCTGCGCGATGGGCGCATCGCCGAGGCCGCGCTGGCGGTCGGCGCCTGCAGCCCGGTGGCGCGGCGGCTGCCGGCGCTCGAGGCGCGGCTGGCGGGGTTGAGCCCCGCGCAGGCCGCAGAGGCCATCGATCCCGACCTGGTCGCCGCTGCCATCGCGCCGATCGACGATATTCGCGCCGATGCCGGCTATCGCAGCGCCGCTGCCACCGAGCTGCTGCGCCGCGCGCTTGCCGATCTGGCCGCCGGGGCTGCGCCGTGAAGGACACCCATGCCCTCGAACTGACCGTCAACGGCCGCCTCGCGCGGGTCGATGCCGCACCGGGCCGGCGGCTCTCGGAGGTGCTGCGCGGCGAGTTGGGGCTGACCGGCACCAAGGTCGGCTGCGATGCCGGCGACTGCGGCGCCTGCACCGTGCTGCTCGACGGGCAGGCGGTCTGCGCCTGCCTGACGCCGCTGGCGCGCGCGGCCGGGCGCGACGTGGTCACCGTCGAGGGGCTGGCCGGGGAGGACGCCCTGTCGGACCTGCAGCGGGCTTTCCTGCGTCACGGCGCGGCGCAATGCGGGATCTGCACGCCGGGGATGCTGATGGCGGCCAGCGCCCTGTTGCGGGTCAATGCCGCCCCGGCGCGGTCCGAGGTCGAGGAGGCGCTGGGGGGCGTGCTGTGCCGCTGCACCGGCTATGCCAAGATCGTCGCCGCGGTGCTGGACGCGACGGGGCAGGGCGGGGCCGAGAGCCCGGCCGCCGGCGCCGCGGTGGGCGCCCGGGCCGAGCGGCTGGACGGGCCGGAGAAGGTCGCGGGACGCGAGCGGTTCGGCGCCGATCTGGTCCCCGAGGGCGCGCTGCTGGTGCGGGTGATCCGCGCGCCCCATCCCGCCGCGCGCTTCCGTCTCGGCGATATCGCGGCCTGGCGCGCCGGGCTGCCCGGGCCGGTGGAGGTCTTCACCGCCGCCGATATCCCCGGCGAGAACCTCTTTGGCGCGCTGCCGCGCTTTGCCGATCAGCCGGTTCTGGCCGAGGCCCATGTGCGGATGCGCGGCGAGGCGGTGGCACTGGTCGCCGGCGCGCCCGAGCATGTCGAGGCGCTCGATCTTCAGGCGTTCCCGGTGACCTGGGAGCCGGTTGCCGATCTTTCGGACATCGCCGTCGCCCGCGCCGAAACCGCGCCGCGTCTCCATGACGGGCGCGAGGGCAACATCCTCGTCGCCGGCGCGGTGCGCAGCGGCGACGTGGAGGCGGCGCTGGCCGGGGCCGCGCACCTCGCCGAGGCGCGGATCGAGACCGCCTTCGTCGAGCACGCCTATATCGAGCCCGAGGCCGGCGCCGCCTGGCTGGAGGGCGAGACCCTCGTGATCCGCGCCTGCACCCAGGCGCCGGTGATGGACCGCGACGACACCGCGCGGGTGCTGGGTCTGCCGCCCGAGCGGGTGCGGATCATCCCCTCGGCCACCGGCGGCGGCTTCGGCTCCAAGCTCGACCTCTCGGTGCAGCCGCTGATCGGGCTGGTGGCGCTGAAGACCGGACGGCCGGCGCGGATCGTCTACAGCCGCCGCGACAGCATGGCCTCGACCACCAAGCGCCACCCGGCGCGGATGACCGGGCGGGCCGGGATCGATGCCGACGGGCGGATCTGCGGGCTGGACTTCGATGGCGATTTCGACACCGGCGCCTATGCCAGCTGGGGGCCGACCGTGGCGATCCGGGTGCCGGTCCATGCCTCCGGCCCCTACCGGACCCCGGCCTACCGGGCCGAGGCGCGGGCGGTGCACACCAACGGCCCGGTCTCGGGGGCCTTCCGCGGCTTCGGCGTGCCGCAGGCGGCGATCCTGCAGGAAACCCTCTATGACGATCTGGCGGCGCTGGCCGGCATCGATCGGCTGGAGCTGCGCCGGATCAACGCCCTGGGCGAGGGCGACCGGACGGTCTGCGG
>JAGRMU010000639.1 GCA_020441165.1 Sedimentitalea sp. | reverse complement strand
TCGAGAGCGTCACCTCGACGGTGTGGCCGGTCTCCTTCTCGAACATCTCCACGACGTTCGCGGGGGCATAGCCGCCCCAGGTCAGAAGCCGCAGCGTGTCGGCGCCGGCCGATTGCGCAAGGCCGATCAGCCCGACCGCAAGGGTCGCGGCGCCGATCTTGCCGTTCATCGTTGTCTTTTTCATCTGGTTTCCCTGTTTTCTGAGTAAGGTCACGGCTCGTCACCTGCCAGCGTTGTGAAACGGGTTTGCGACATGGGCCGCACCCCGTTCTCGTTTGTCGTTGCGTTCGGGCGAATCTGGACGCGAAGCGCCCCCGCTGTCAATCGGGCATCCCCCGGGCGCGCCATCAGGTGAACTTCCGGAAGAATCGGGTGCGGTCGAACATCTCCTCCAGCGCCTGCATCCGCGCCCGGGTGGTGGGCCAGGTGCGCTCCTGCACGTCGGCGATCACCGTCTCCAGCAGCAGCAGCAGCGTCACCGAGCTGTCCCAGGCCGAGGGCACGACGATGCGGCCGCAGAAGGTGCAGTCGCTCAGGTCGTGGATCGGCGAGCGCCACTGGTCGGTGAAGAGCACGATCCGCGCGCCCTTCTCGCGGGCCATTTCGGCCAGTTTCAGCGTCGCGTTCTCGTAGCGACGCACGTCGAAGATCACCACCACGTCGCCGGCGCGCACGTCCAGCAGGTCGTGCGGCCAGGCATTGGCGATCGACTGGATGTGCGACACGCCGGCGCGCAGCACCTGCATGTGCAGGAAGAAGTACTCGGCCAGCGAGCGGGTGATCCGCCCGCCGACCACGTAGACGCTGCGCTGCGGATCGGCCAGCAACGCGCAGCAGCGCTCGAAGGCGTCGAGGTCGATCTGGGTGAGGGTCTGACGGATGTTGCCGATCACCGCCTCGGTGAAGCGGTTGAGGATATGCGCCTCGGGCGCCCTGGCGGCCCAGGTGTCGCGTTTGCTGATCGGGTCCGAGATCCGCGCCTCGAGCTCGCCCCGCAGCGCCGCCTGGAAGGCGGGAAAGCCCGGATAGCCCAGCTTCTGCACCATGCGCACCACGGTCGGGGTCGAGACCCCGGCGCTCTGCGCGACCTGGGTGATCGAGCTGAGCCCGGAGACCGGATAGCCCGCCAGCAGCGAATCCGCCAGTTGCCGCTCGGCGCGGGTCAGCGCGTCGAAGGCCTCCTGGAGGCGCTCGGCGATGGTCTGGGACGGCTCGGTCACTGCGGGCGATGCCCTCCTGATTCCTGATCAGATTACAGACAGCAGGGGCGGCGGTGAAGAAATGATTTCAGAAGCGTCGTTGACAGGACGGGGGGCGATGAAGAAACCTGTTCGAAACACCGGGAGCGACTCGGGGGTACGATGACCACGGCGGGGACGGACAGCGATGCGGCGGCCGAGCTGCTGAACGCGCAGGGGCGCGGGCCGGTGCTGCTGGTCTGCGAGCACGCGTCGCGGCACATCCCGCCCGAATACGGCGCTCTCGGCCTGCCCGAGGCGCTGCTGGAGAGCCACATCGCCTGGGATCCCGGCGCGCTTGCCGTGGCGCAACATCTCGTCGGAGCTTTCGACGCACCGCTGGTGGCGGCGCGGCAGTCGCGGCTGCTGTTCGATTGCAACCGCCCGCCCGAGGCGGCGGATGCGATGGCTGCGGTCAGCGAGGGACATGCCATCCCCGGCAATGCCGGGCTGTCGGATGCCGCGCGAGCCGAGCGGGTGCGCCGCTATCACGATCCGTTCCGGGCCTGTCTCGCCGAGGCCCTGGACCGGTTTACCGCGGCGCCGGTGTTCATCACCCTCCACAGTTTCACCCCGGTCTACCTGGGCGTCGCGCGGCAGGTCGAGATCGGGCTGCTGCACGATGATGACGACCGGCTGGCCCGCGCCATGCGGACGCTGGCCGCGCGCCATGGCGGCGGCGCGGTGGCGCTCAACCAGCCCTACGGGCCACAGGACGGGGTCACCCATACCCTGCGGACCCATGCGCTGCCGTGCGGCGCGCTGAACGTGATGATCGAGATCCGCAACGATCTGATCGCATCCCCAGAGACCCAGCGCGCCATGGCGGCACGGCTGGCGCCCTGGATCGCCGAGGCGGCAGGGGACTGCGGCGCCGAGCTGCCGCTGCGGGAGGCATCATGCCCGGAGTGATCCGCAGCTATGTGCGCATCGTCGATGCGCTCAACTACCGGCTGGGGCGGGTGGTGATGTACGGCATCTTCGTGATGGTCGGGATCCTGCTCTGGTCCTCGATCTCCAAGACCTTCTTCCTGCCGTCGCTCTGGACGCTGGAATCGGCGCAGTTCGCCATGGTCGCCTATTACATGCTGGGCGGGCCCTATTCGGTGCAGCTGGGCTCGAACGTGCGGATGGATCTCTTCTATCACAACTGGTCGGCGCGCAAGAAAGCCTGGTTCGACGCCTTCTCGATCCTCTTCCTGATCTTCTGGCTGGGGGTGATGCTGTTCGGCGCGGTCGAATCCACCGCGTATTCGCTGGAATACGGCGAGCGCA
>JAGRMU010000155.1:5115-15135 GCA_020441165.1 Sedimentitalea sp. | reverse complement strand
GGAAAGGTCGCAACGTGCTCTAGGGCGAGGATTTCGAGCGGGACCGGCGCCGCAGGCAGCCACGTTCGACGACATGGCCTTTCGCCTGACCCACGCCATAGCATGACCGGTCGTCGCGGCGCGGGCGGTGGTCGGACACGCCCAGGTCAGGGGGCCGGATCCCGTCTTCCCGCCTGGCTGTTCACGCGGATCAAAGCCCGAGGCACCAGCGCATGATCGCCTTCTGGGCGTGCAGGCGGTTCTCGGCCTCGTCCCAGATCACCGAATGCGGGCCGTCCATCACCTCGGAGGTGACCTCCTCCTCGCGATGCGCGGGCAGGCAATGCATGAAGAGCGCGTCCGGCTTGGCCTCGGCCATCAGCGCGGCGTTGACCTGGTAGGGGCGCAGCATGTTGTGGCGGCGCTCCTTCGAGGACTGGCTGTCATGCATGCTGACCCAGGTGTCGGTGACCACCAGATCGGCGCCCTGCACCGCCGCGCGGGCATCGCGCTCGATGGCGACGCGGCTGCCCGCCTTGCGGGCGAAGCCCACCGCCTCGGCGTCGGGGTCGAGCTGCGGCGGGCCGGCGAAGGTGAAGTCGAAGCCGAACTGCCCGGCGGCGTGCAGGAAGGAGGCGCAGACATTGTTGCCGTCGCCGGCCCAGACAACCTTGCGACCGGCGATCGGGCCGCGATGTTCTTCATAGGTCATCACGTCGGCCATGATCTGGCAGGGATGGGTGCGGTCGGTCAGCCCGTTGATCACCGGCACGCTGGCATATTCGGCCATCTCGGCCAGCACCGTCTCGTCGAAGGTGCGGATCATGATCAGGTCGACATAGCGCGACAGCACCCGCGCGGTGTCGGCGATGGTCTCGCCATGGCCGAGCTGCAGGTCGCTGCCCGAAAGCACCATGGTCTGCCCGCCCATCTGCCTTGTGCCGACGTCGAAGGAGACCCGGGTGCGGGTCGAGGGTTTCTCGAAGATCAGCGCCACCATGCGCCCCTCCAGCGGCTGGCTGTCATCCGCCGCCCCCTTCGGCCGGCCCCCCCGCGCGCGTTTCATGGTGCCGGCGGCCTCGATCATCTGGCGCAGGGCGGCGGGATCGGTGCCGTGGATGTCGAGAAAGTGGTTCATGGCGTCTGGCCTTTTCTGGTCGTCGGGCCGGGGGCGCTGCCCCCGGACCCCCGGAGTATTTTGCGCGAAGATGAAGATCAGGCGGCGGTCAGGCTGGCGGCCGCCCGGTCGAGACGGGCGAGGGCCTCGGCGATCTCGTCCTCGGTGATGGTCAGCGGCGGCAGCAGGCGGATGACGTTGTCGGCCGCCGGCACGGTGATCACCAGCGCATCGTAGCCGGCGGCGACCACGTCGGTATTGGCCGGCTTGCTCTTGAGCCCCAGCATCAGGCCGGTGCCGCGCACCTCCTCGAACACCTCCGGGTGCGCGGCGACGAGGCCTTCGAGCTTCTGGCGCAGCAGGCCGGCCTTGCGGCGCACCCCGGCGAGGAAGGCGGGGGCCGAAACATGGTCCATCACCGCGCAGCCCACCGCGCAGCCCAGCGGGTTGCCGCCGTAGGTCGAGCCGTGGCTGCCGGGGCCCATGCAGGCGCCGGCCCTTTCGGTGGCCAGCACCGCGCCCAGCGGGAAGCCGCCGCCGATGCCCTTGGCGACCATCATGATGTCGGGCTCGATCCCGGCCCATTCATGGGCGAAGAGCCGCCCGGTCCGGCCCATGCCGCATTGCACCTCGTCGAGGATCAGCAGATGGCCGTGTTCGTCGCAAAGATCGCGCAGCCCCTTGAGGCACTGGTCGGGCAGCGGCCGGATGCCGCCCTCGCCCTGCACCGGCTCGATCAGGATCGCCCCGACGGTGTCGCGGGCGGCGGCGGCGCGCAGCGCCTCGTGGTCGCCCCAGGGCAGGTGAACGAAGCCCGGCAGCAGCGGCGCGAACCCCTTGGTCATCTTCTCGGACCCGGCGGCGGCGATGCCGGCCGAGGAGCGGCCGTGAAAGGCGCCCTCGAAGGTCAGGATGTCGGTGCGCTCGGGCCGGCCCTGCTCGTGCCAGTACTTGCGCGCCATCTTCACCGCCAGCTCGCAGGCCTCGGTGCCGGAATTGGTGAAGAACACCGTGTCGGCGAAGGTATGCTCGACCAGCTTGTCGGCCAGGTCCTGCTGCTGCGGGATCCGGTAGAGGTTGGAGGTGTGCCAGAGCCGCTGCGCCTGCTCGGTCAGCGCCGCCACCAGCGCCGGATGGGCGTGGCCGAGCGCGTTCACCGCGATGCCGGCGCCGAGGTCGAGAAAGCGTCGCCCGTCCGCCTCGATCAGCCAGCTGCCCTCGCCCTTCACGAAGCTCAGCGGCGCGCGGTTGTAGGTCGGCAGGACGGAGGGGATCATCGGGCGCTCCTTGGTGTCAGGCAACAAGCCTCCTGAGTGCCCCAGGCAGGGCGGTGTCGTCAACGGGTCAAACGCGGCCGGGCGTCGCAAGGGCCGGGCAGGCGATGCGCGGCGGTCAGCCCCTGGCCGGGCCGAGATAGGCGAAGCGATAGGCGAGGGCCACGCCGCCGGCACCGCCGAGGATGTTGCCGAGGGTGACCCAGACGAGATTGGCCAGTGCGGCGCTGGCGGAGACCTCGGCCCCCGCTGCCCAGCCCTGCGGGAAGAGGTACATGTTGGCCACCGAATGCTCGAGGCCCAGAAGCACGAAGCCGCTGATCGGCCAGAGGATCGCCAGGATCTTGCCCGCGGCGGTCCGGGCCGCGAAGGTCAGCCAGACCGCCAGGCACACCAGCGCATTGCAGAGCGCGCCGCGGACGAGTGCCTCCAGCGGGCTCAGCGCCGCCTTGGCCGTCGCGATCTTCGCCGCCGTCACGCCCATCGGCCCGTCGAGCAGACCCGAGAGGCCGAAGGCCAGCGCGAGCCCCGCCGCTCCGATCAGGTTTCCGGCATAGACGATGCCCCAGTTGCGCAGCAGCCGGGCCGGGCCGATCTTGCGGTCGACCGCGGCCATCACCATCAGCGCGTTGCCGGTAAAGAGCTCGGCCCCGCCGACGATCACCAGGATCAGCCCAAGCGAGAAGACCGCGCCGCCCAGCAGCCGCGATGGCCCGTGGCCGGAATCGGCCCCGGTCATCACCATCGTGTAGGCCGCCGCGCCGAAGCCGATGAAGGCGCCGGCCAGCATCGCCAGCACCAGCGTCTGCGCCGCCGGCAAGGCCGCCTTGGCCACGCCGGCGCTTTCCATCAGCGCCGCGATCTGTCGCGGAGTGTAGGCATCGGTGCCGGTCGGGTCGGTCATGCCGGCAGCATAGAGATGGCGGCGGCGAAGGAAAGGGCGCCCGGAACCGGCGCGCGGGGCGAAAAGCGACGCCGGCCGGGGGTCGCATTCAGAGCGGAAACCGGCCGCGCCTTGTGCCACCTAGGCCCTGAAATCGACGAAAGCGCCCGATGCACGAACGCCGGATACCGGAGTGGCTGCGCCATGCCCCGAACCCCTCGATCCGGGGGTTCGCGACCCTTGCGGGGCTCGAGGCGGTGGTGCGCGGCATCCTGATCTCGGTCTTTCCGCTGGCGATGTATCGCGCCCTCGGCGATGCGCAGCTGGTCTCGGCGCTCTACTTCGCGGTCGGCGTGGTCTCGCTGATCGCCGGGCTGATGGTGCCCTGGGTGATCCGTTTCGTGCCGCGGCGCTGGGTCTATTCGGCGGGCGCGCTGCTCTATGTCTGCGGCGCGGTGGCGGCCGTGGTCGGCGGACCCGGCGGCGTGGTGCTGGCGCTGGCGCTGAACACCATGGCAACGGTGATGACCTTCGTGTGCTTCAACGCCTACGTGCTGGACTATATCGCGCGGATCGAGCTGGGCCGTTGCGAGACCAGCCGGATGTTCTATGCCGCCGCCGGCTGGACGCTGGGGCCGGTGGCGGGCGTCACGCTGATGCGCTGGTGGGAGCCGGCGCCGTTCGTGGTCTCGGCGGTGGCGGCGCTGGTGATGCTGTCGGTGTTCTGGATCATGCGCCTCGGCAACGGCAAGCTGATCACCCGCGCCCGCGCCCCGGCGCCGAACCCGCTCGCTTTCCTGCCGCGCTTCTTCGCGCAGCCGCGGCTGGTGGCGGGCTGGCTCTTCGCGGTGATCCGCTCCTGCGGGTGGTGGGTGTACGTCGTCTACCTGCCGATCTTCGCGATCCAGTCGGGGCTCAGCGAGCAGCTCGGCGGCTGGCTGTTGTCGCTGACCAATGCCGGGCTCTTCGCGGCGCCGCTGATCCTGGCCTGGATGCAGCGCCGGCCGCTGCGCCGCGCGGTGCAGACCGGATTTCTCGCCGCCGGGCTGATGTTCTGCGGCGCGGCGCTCACCTCGGGCACGCCGCTGGTGGCGGTGGCGTTTCTGATGCTGGCCTCGTTCTTCCTGATCGTTCTGGATGTCTGCGGCGGCCTGCCCTTTCTGATGGCGGTCAAGCCGTCCGAGCGCACCGAGATGTCGGCGATCTATTCCTCGTTCCGCGACGTCTCGGGCATCCTCACGCCCGGCATGGCCTGGCTGGTGCTGCTGGTGGCGCCGCTGGCGGGGATCTTCGCGGCGGGAGGCATCGCCATGTTCGTCGCCTTCGGCATCGCCACCCGGCTGCATCCGCGTCTCGGCCAGTCGCGCATCGGCACCGCGCAGCCACCCGCCGCGCCGGACCCGCGCCATCCGCAGCCGCAGCTCTGACCGGGCCGGCCGCGCGCCGGATCGCGCCTTGTAACTCGCACCGCAGTGACTAGAATAGAGCGCTGACACGAAAACTCAGAAGCGGACGCAGCGGCGGGCCCTTCATCCAGATGGAAAGGCACTGCATGTCCTGGACCGACGAGCGCGTGGAGTTGCTCAAGAAGATGTGGGGCGAGGGCCAGTCGGCCAGCCAGATCGCCAAGGAGCTGGGCGGCGTCACCCGCAACGCGGTGATCGGCAAGGTGCACCGGCTGGGCCTGTCGAACCGCACCGGCGGCGCGGCCCCGGCGCCGGCGGCGGCCGCCACGGCGAAGCCCGAGACCAAGGACAAGGCGGCGCCCAAGCCCGAGCCGAGCCCCGAGACCGAGGAGGATGACGGCCCCAGGACCGAGGCCGCGCGCCCGGTTGCGGATCCCGCCGCCGAGGCCCGTGTCGTGCCCCATACCCGCCGCCAGATCATTCCGGCCGGCCAGCCCCTGCCGCCACAGCCCTCGGCCAACGAGATCAGCCCCGAGGCCCTCGCAAAGGTCAACGAGATCGAGAAGAAATCCAAGAAGATCAGCCTGATGGAACTGACCGAGCGGACCTGCAAATGGCCCGTGGGCGATCCCGCGACCGAGGATTTCTGGTTCTGCGGCCTGCCGGTCCAGACCGGCAAGCCCTATTGCGAGGCCCATGTCGGCGTCGCCTTCCAGCCGATGAGCGCCCGCCGCGACCGCCGCCGCTAGGGCCGGACGGACCCGCGTGGAAGACATCTGGCTCTCCCGCGCGAAACGGCTACAGGCCATCGCCTCCTGCGGGCTTCACCGCGCGACAGGCGCGCATGACCGCGAGCGCCGTTCGACCGACCCGCCGTCACTCCTTGACCGGTGCGGGCGAGTCGAAATTCGGGATCGGGCTCTGCGACGCCTCGGCGGGCTCGATGCCGGGCCAGTTGCCCTCGGCCAGGTCGAGATTGCCGGGAATGTCCTCTTCCCAGAAGCCGACGACGTTTTCCGTGATGTTGAGATAGAGCTTGTCATCCACGATCCGCCACAGGTTGGGATTGCCCGGCACCTTGCCGCCCTTGCTGACCCCATAGGCGCAATGGCCGTCATATTGCGGCACGTAGCGAGCCGGATCGGCGCGGAAGGCGTCGCGATTCGCTTCCGTCGCGAAGGCGAAGGTGGCGCCGTTGTACTCGGCGGTGATGTCGGCGCGGCCGGGCACCGCCTCGGGCTGCGGCGTGCCCACCGGGCTTTGCGGCAGCGTGCGATAGGCCACGACGTCATAGCCCGACACCGCGAAACCGGTGCCGTCGACAAATTGCTCGCCGGCGAGGGCGGGAAGGGCGAGCATCATCGCCAGCGCGGCGAGGGCGGAACGGATCATCAACGTGCCTCCTTGAATTGTGGCCCGACAGGGACCGGCGCCGTGCAGCTTATCGCATCGCGCGCGCTTTTGCCGCGCGCTGACGCAGCTGTGACCGGGCGCAAGCGGGCGTGATCCCTCTTCCCGGGGGTGATATACTGATGGACGAGCAACCGGCACGGGGGAGAAGCGGAATGGCCGACACGAAGGCAGTCGCGAGCGAGTTGATCGACGAGGCGCGGGTGCGGGTGACCCGCTACGATTTCGCCCCCGGCGCGCAGACCGGCTGGCACCGCCACAAGTTCGACTACGTGATCGTGGCGATCACCGATTGCACCATGCGGATCGAGGGCCGGGACGGCTCGCATTTCGAGGCGCGGGTCGGCGCCGGGGACGCCTATCGCCGCAACCACGGGGTCGAGCACAACGTCACCAACGGCGGCGAAAGCCCGATGAGTTTCGTCGAGGTCGAGCTCAAGTAGCCGCGCCTGCGGGGCGCTATTTCAGGATCGGCGGGCGGTTCGGATCGCGCCCCGGGGCGGCGCGCTCGGCCGGGCGCAGGGGTTCGGGCTGCGGCAGATCGAAGCGCAACCCGTGCCGCGCCAGCCGCGCCGCCATGGGATCGGCGGCGGCGAAGAAGCCGACGTCCATCGCCCCGGCCTCGATCCCCGAAAACCGCAGCGCTTCGCCCGCCGCCCGCGCCAGCGCCCCCTGCGCCCCCTCCTGCGCATCGACGAAGCCCAGCAGGTGGCCGCGCCCGCCATCGGCGTAGCGCATCCCGACCAGATAGGCCGCGTCCGCCAGCCCCGCCGCGGTGGCCAGCTTGGCGTCGAGCGCGCCCAGCAGCGCCTCGGGCAGCCCGGCCGGGGGGCCGATCTCGCGGATCCGGGTCTCGATCTCGTCGGGGGCCGCGCCCAGCATGCCGTGCAACCAGGCGACCGCCTCGGGCGGGATCAGGATCGCCGAGGGCGCAACCTCGAGATTGAGGCCGAGGCCCAGCCCCTCGGCGGCCAGCATCTGCGCCACCAGCCGCCCCGAGAGCGCCGCGAAGGGGGACGGTGCGCCGGCGAAGCGCGCCAGGCGCTCCTCGCGGTCGAAGGCCAGCACGAAGCGGCCTTCGGCGGTCTCGAACAGCTCCGGCGTCACCCGCGCGCCCTGCGCCGGCTCGGCCAGCAGCACGAAGAGCTCGGCATCCGCGACCCGTTCGTAGAACCGCAGACGCGCGGCGTCGTCGTCGGGGGCCGCCTGCATCCGGCCATGGGCAGCATCGAGCGCGGTCGTCTCAGTCATCCAGCACCTCGCGGACCCGGGCGCGCAGGACCGGCAGCAACTCGGCCTCGAACCACGGGTGTTTCTTCAGCCACGCGGTATTGCGCCACGAGGGGTGAGGCAAGGGAAAGACCTGCGGCGCATGGCCCCGCCATCCGGCCACGGTGGCGCTGACCGGACCCCGGGTGCCGAGATGCCAGCGATGGGCGTGGCCGCCGACCAGCACGGTCAGCCGCACGCTGCCGAGCTGCGCCATCACCCGGCCGTGCCAGGTTTGCGCGCAGAGCGGCGGCGGCGGCAGGTCGGCCTTGCGCGCGTCGTAGCCGGGAAAGCAGAAGGCCATCGGCACCACCGCGACCCGGGCGAGATCGTAGAATTCGGCCTCGTCCATGCCCAGCCAGCCGCGCAGCCGGTCGCCCGAGGGATCGGTGAAGGGCCGCCCCGAGACATGCACCCGCGCCCCTGGCGCCTGCCCCGCGATCAGGATCCGCGCGCCGGGGCGGAACCAGACCACCGGCCGCGGCGCGTGCGCGGTCGGTGTTGCGGCGAAGCGCGCGGCGCAGAGGCGACAGGCCGCGATCTCGCCGGCCAGAGTGTCCGGTTCAGCCATGGCCCCTGCCCCGCGTGCCCCAGCACCACAGACCAATGGTCAAATCGCATGGTTCCACGATTGCCATTGGCTAAAACTCTCGCAATTCGACATAATGTGGCCAGACCCGGTGAGCAGGCCGTTAACCCGGCCCTGCTAACAGGAGGGGGCGCGGGACGGGCCGCGCGCCGCAACCGATGAAACCGCACGGGCAGCGCCCAGACCGAGAATGCTTGAATTCGAGAATGTCAGCAAGTCCTACTGGACCGGCACCCAGCGCAAGGTGATCCTCGACAAGGCGTCGTTCCGGGTCGAGCTGGGCAATTCCCTCGGCATCCTGGCGCCGAACGGGACCGGCAAGACCACGCTGATCAACATGATGGCCGGGCTCGAGAAACCCGACGAGGGCGAGATCCGGCGCAGCTGCAACGTCTCCTTCCCGCTGGGCTTCATGGGCGGGGTCATCAACAAGGTCTCGGCGATGGAGAACAGCCGCTACATCGCCAAGCTCTACGGTCTCGATCCCGACTACGTCGAGGCCTATTGCCGCTGGCTGTGCGATCTCGGCGAGTATTTCGACCAGCCGATGGGCACCTATTCATCTGGCATGAAGGCGCGGTTCAGCTTCGCGCTGATGCTGGCGCTGGAATTCGACATCTACCTGATCGACGAGGGGATGCCCGGCACCACGGATGTGGAGTTCAACCGCAAGGCCGGCGACATCCTGCAGGAGCGGCTGCGCACCACCACGATCATCATCGTCTCGCATCAGGCCAAGACGCTGGAGAAATTCGCAAGATCGGCGGCGGTGCTGGTCGATGGCCGGCTGCACATGTTTGACACCTTGGAAGAAGCGAAACAGCTCTATGACTACGAAACCCAAGGCTAGGAAATACCGCATCCGGCGCAACGAGTCGCTGGTGCCCCCGGCGGCGGAGCCCGGCGCCGCGGGCCCGGCGTCCGAACCGGACGTCGACGCGCAGGGAACCCCCGCCGGCGCCGGAACGGCCATGCAGGGAAGCGCCGGGGCCGAGGCTCCGCAACCGACGGCCAGCGCGCGCGAGATCGAGGCGATCCGCGGCGAGGGGCTGACCAGCCGGCAGCTGCGCATGGCCCGCCGGGTGGCGGAAAAGCACAAGCTGGCGCCGACCTCGGACTATGACGCGGTGCGGCTGCTGCGCCAGCGCGGGGTCGATCCCTTCCAGCGCGCCAACATGCTGGAGCTGGTGGTCCCCCAGGGCGGCGCCGAGCCCCATGAGGGCGCCACCGATGCGTTCGACACCCTCCCCGCCAGTACCGAGGGCGCCGACGCCCGGGTGCAGCTGCCGCAGACGGTGCCCACGGCAAGGCCCAGGCCCCCGATGACCGAGCTGCGCAAGGCCGATCCCGACGCGCCCGAGCTCAGCCCCGCCGAGCGGCGCAGCCGCGAGATCTTCCGCATCCAGCGCGACATCATGCTGCGCCGCCGCCGCAAGCTCATGCTGCTCCTGGCGCGGCTCGCCTTCTTCGTGGCGCTGCCGACCTTCATCGCCGGCTGGTATTTCTACCGTGTCGCGACCCCGATGTACGCCACCAACTCCGAGTTCCTGATCCTGCAGGCCGACAATGCCGGCGGCTCGGGGCTGGGCGGGCTCCTGTCGGGCACCCAGTTCGCGACCAGCCAGGATTCGATCGCGGTGCAGTCCTTCCTGGAATCGAAGGACGCGATGCTGCGGCTGGACGGCGATGCCGGGTTCGAGACGCATTTCGCCCAGGACTGGATCGATCCGATCCAGCGGCTGACCCCGGACGCCACGACCGAGGACACCTACAACGTCTACCGCAAGCGGGTGAAGATCGGCTATGACCCCACCGAAGGCGTGATCCGCATGCAGGTCGTCGCCGCCGATCCGCAGATCAGCGCCGAGTTCTCGCGCCGGCTGATCGCCTATGCCGAGGCACGGGTGAACAACATGAGCCACCAGAAGCGCGGCGACCAGATGAAGGACGCGCTCGCCGCCTTCGAGGAGGCGCAGACCGCCCGCCGCGAGGCCCAGGAGTCGCTGGTGCGCCTGCAGCAGGAGGGCGCCGTGCTGGACCCCGAAGGGGTGATCGCCGGGCTGCGCTCGCAGATCAACAGCGTCGAGGTCCAG
>JAGRMU010000155.1:3680-4960 GCA_020441165.1 Sedimentitalea sp. | reverse complement strand
AGCGTGCGGATCCAGATGGCCCAGGCCGATCTGGCGACCCGCGACCTGATGCTGCAATCGGCGCTTCAGCAGGTCGAGCAGACACGGATGGAAGCCAACCGCCAGGTGCGCTATCTGACCACCTCGGTCGAGCCGGTGGCCTCGGAGGCCCCGAGCTTTCCGCGCAAGTTCGAAAATACGATTTTGGCTTTCCTGATCTTTGCGGGTATCTACCTGATGATCTCGCTGACCGCGTCCATCCTTCGTGAACAGGTAACCTCCTAGCCCATGCAACATGTCACCGTCGCCGACCTGACCATCGGCAATGACCGGCCCCTGACCGTCATCGCCGGCCCGTGCCAGCTGGAAAGCGCCGACCACGCGCAGATGATCGCCGGCAGGATGCAGGACATCTGTGCGGCGGCGGGCGCGCAATACGTGTTCAAGGCCTCCTACGACAAGGCCAACCGCACCTCGGTCGGCGGCAGGCGCGGCATGGGCATCGAGGCCGGGCTGACGGTCCTCTCGGATCTCCGCGCGGCCTTCGGGGTGCCGGTGCTGACCGACGTGCACAGCGAGGCGCAATGCGCCCCGGCCGCCGAGGCGGTGGACATCCTGCAGATCCCGGCGTTCCTGTGCCGGCAGACCGACCTTCTGCTCGCTGCCGGCGCCACCGGGGCCGCGATAAACGTCAAGAAGGGGCAGTTCCTGGCGCCCTGGGACATGCCCAACGTGATCGCCAAGATCGAAAGCACCGGCAACCGGCGCATCCTTCTGACCGAGCGCGGCAGCTCCTTCGGCTACAACACGCTGGTCGCCGACATGCGCGCCCTGCCGCAGATGGCGAAGACCGGCTACCCGGTGGTGATGGACGCGACCCATTCGGTGCAGCAGCCGGGCGGCCAGGGCGGCTCGTCTGGCGGGCAGCGCGAATTCGCCCCGGTGATGGCCCGCGCGGCGGTGGCGATCGGGGTGGCGGCGGTGTTCATCGAGACCCACCAGGATCCCGACAACGCCCCCTCGGACGGGCCCAACATGATCCCCCTCGACCAGATGGCGGGGCTGATCGACACATTGATGGCCTTCGACCGGCTTGCTAAGGCAAACCCGATCCACATTTGACGCCAACCCGCGAGTGATTGCATGACCAGACCCGCCGCCACGGTGACCCAGAACACATGGGAATTCCTCCGCGATCCGATGATCGCGCCGACGGGGTTCCGCGAGTACGACGCGCGCTGGACATACCCCGGCGAGATCAACCTGCCCGGCATCACCGCGCTCGGCCTCGGGCTGGGCAC
>JAGRMU010000155.1:0-3615 GCA_020441165.1 Sedimentitalea sp. | reverse complement strand
GCCATCAAGAACGCGCTGATGCTGGGGTTGATGAACGCCGGCATCTCGGTGCACGACATCGGACCGGCGCTGTCGCCGATGGCCTATTTCGCGCAGTTCCACCTCGACCTGCCGGCAGTTGCGATGGTCACCGCAAGCCACAACCCGAACGGCTGGACCGGCGTCAAGATGGGTTTCGAGCGCCCGCTGACCCATGGTCCGGACGAGATGGCGGAGCTGCGCGATATCGTCCTCGGCGGGCTGGGCGAGGCGCGGACGGGCGGCGCCTATCGCTTCGTTCCTGGCGTGCGCGAGGCCTATCTCGACGATCTGGTGGGCGATTTCCGCATGTCGCGGCCGCTGAAGGTGGTCTGCGCCACCGGCAACGGCACCGCCTCGGCCTTCGCGCCCGAGCTCTTCGAGCGGATCGGGGTCGAGGTCGTGCCCAGCCACAACCGGCTCGACTATACCTTCCCGCATTACAACCCGAACCCCGAGGCGCTGGAGATGCTGCATGACATGGCGGCCTCGGTGAAGGCTTCGGGCGCGGATTTCGCGCTGGGGTTCGACGGCGACGGCGACCGCTGCGGGGTCGTCGACGACGAGGGCGAGGAGATCTTCGCGGACAAGATGGGGGTGATCCTGGCCCGCGATCTCGCGCGGCTCTACCCCGGCTCGACCTTCGTCGCCGACGTGAAATCCACCGGCCTTTTCGCCTCGGATCCCGAGCTGAAACGGCACGGCGCCAAGGCCGACTACTGGAAGACCGGCCATTCCCACATGAAGCGGCGCGTGAAGGAAATCGGCGCATTGGCCGGTTTCGAAAAATCCGGGCACTACTTCCTCGCCGAGCCGATCGGGCGCGGATACGATTGCGGGATGCGGGTCGCGGTCGAGATCTGCAAGCTGATGGACCGCAACCCCGAAAAGTCGATGTCCGACCTGCGCCGCGCCCTGCCGAAGACCTATGCCACCCCCACCATGTCACCCTGGTGCGCCGATACCGAGAAATACGCCGTGCTCGAGCGGCTGGTCGACAAGCTGGTGGCGCGGGCCGATCAGGGCGGCACCATCGCCGGGCGCGCCATCGACCGGGTGGTGACCGTCAACGGCGCCCGGGTGATCCTCGACAACGGCGCCTGGGGGCTGGTGCGCGCCTCATCGAACACGCCCAACCTGGTGGTGGTCTGCGAAAGCCCCGAGAGCGACGCCGAGATGCGGGCGATTTTCGCCGATATCGACGCGGTGATCCGCACCGAGCCGGGGGTCGGCGCTTACGATCAGACGATCTGAGCGGCTGGCGCCGGCTTCCGCGTGTCGAACGCCCGGTCCGCACCTCGGATCGCGCCCTTCCGCGGGAAAGGCACGATCCTCTACGCGAGGGCTGACCAGTTCGGCCGGTCACGACGTCGCCCCCGGAGCCGCTCAGTCCTGCCCCAGGAGCTTGAGCAGGCCCTTCTTCACCTCGTCTTCAAGCTTGTCCTTGAGCGCGTCCACGGCGTCCTGACCCTCCTTGATCGTCAGATCGAGTTCCTTGGCGAGCTTGCGCTCGACCTCTGCCCGCGCCTTGGCCTTGAGCTCCTCGGAGCTCACGCCCAGTTCGGATTGCAAGGCCCCGTCGAGGTCGGGCACGAAGCGCGGCGCGGCCCAGGGTCCCAGGATGCGCACCGGGATCGCCAGCCGTTTGCCCTCCGGCCCGGTCTTCAGGCGCGGGGTGATCAGGTAGTCGATGTCGCGCGCGCCGAGCCCGATGCGCCCTTCTCCGACAACGCGGAGCTTCGCCAGCTTGAGCAGCAGGTCGTCATTGGTCAGATCGCCCTTCGCGACCGTGAAGCTGGCCTTGAGCGTGTCGAACACCGTGGTGCCACCGGTCGGCAGGCCCGAGCGCAGCAGCTGGTCGAGATCGATGCCGGAGATGACCCCGCGCCCGATCCTTACCGCGCCGCTGCCCGAGAGCGAGCGCATGATCGCGTCCTGCGTGGGACCGGCGCCCAGCAGATCGACCTCGAACCGGCCGGTCCCGGACAGCCGGTCGAACCCGGCGAAAGCGGTCAGCACCTCCTGCATGTCGATGCCGGCGGCCTGCAGCTTGGCCGCCACCGAGAGGCCGTCGCGATCGTTGGCGATCAGCTTGCCGGTGACGCTGCCGCCGAAGACCGCAAGCTCGGCCAGATCGAGCACCGCCCGCTTGCGCTCGACGGTGATCCCGGCCCGCGTGGGGCCGAGGGTGACCCGGCCGAGGTCGATGCTGCGCGCGGTCAGGTCCAGCGACCCGTCGAGCAAGGCGAGCGCCGCGGTGTCGATCGGCGTGGTGGACCAGCCGGAGGCGGTGCTGCCGGCGGGGCCGCCCTGCGACGGCGCGCTCTCGGGCGCAAGACCCGACAGGTCCAGATCCCCGCCGGCAAGCGTTGCTGTCACCCGTGGCCGCGCGCCGCCCGACGCGATCTCGGCCGATCCGTTCAGGCGATTGCCATCGAGATCGAGCGCCAGGTCGCGCAAGATGAGGGTGCCCCCCGGCGCCAGCGCAAGCTGCCCCGAGATGTCGGCCGCCCGGCCCAGCCCGCGCGGCAGATCGACGCCGGGCATTCCCAGCGCCGCCAGCATCCGCGCGGTATCGCTGGTTCGCAGCGTCACGGCGCCCGCCGCAGCACCTCCGAGGCCGGCGCGCCCGTCGAATCCGATCTCGCCCCCCGGCGCCGCGGCTCGCGCGGCGATCGCGCTCTCGCCGCCGCCGAGGAAAGCGTCGAAGCGGTCGATCCGCGCCGTGACCTCGAGCGGATCGCCCGCCGGACGCAGCACCAGGCGCAGCTCCGCCGGCCCGGACCGGTCCGGCCAGCTGAGGGAGAGGTCGAGATCGCGCAGCTCGACCGGAGCTTCGCCCGCCGCCGCATGGACCAGCCGCGCGCCGGTCAGCTCCAGCCGCTCCAGCGTCAGCGGCGTCGCGGCGCCGTCCGACGCGCTGCCGCCTGCCTCTGCCGCCATGCCCGGCGCGCCGAACTGCCAGTTGCCGCGCCCGTCCGGGGCGGTCTGCAGGCGCAGCACAGGCGCATCGGCGGTGATCTCGGTGATCCTGATCGCGCCACGAAGAAGGTCAGGCGCCGCCACGCCGATGGTCAGCCCCTCTGCGGTCAGCATCGGCTCGGGCCCGGCCCAGTCGGCATTGCCCAGAACCACCGGCCCGGTGCGCACCCCCAGGACCGGCCAGAGCGTCACCGACACCTCGCCGCCGATCTCCAGCGTCCGCCCGGTCCGCGCCGCGATCTGATCGGCCGCGATCTTCGCGATCCGCTCGCCCGGCAGCAGCAGCAACCCGCCCAGCACCAGAAGCACCGCGACCAGCAGCGCGCCGACGATCCGAAACATCCACCGCATGAGCCCACCTCCGGCCCGGAGCCTACACGCCGGGCGCCGGCGCGCAAATGCCAAGCGGCGCTTTGCAGCGCGGCGTGGGGCCTGTATATGCGCGCCATGAGCACCAACCCGCCCGATCTGCGCCCCGACCTCGCCCCGCGCGCCCGCCTCGCGGAGACCCCGCGCCCCGGCCAGCCGACCATCGGCATGGTCCCGCTGGGCTGCCCCAACCCGCTGGTCGACAGCGAGCGCATCCTGACCCGGCTGCGCGCCGAAGGCTATGCG
>JAGRMU010000154.1:1558-1757 GCA_020441165.1 Sedimentitalea sp. | reverse complement strand
CAGGAAAAGCAAATCTCAGTGGAGGGCGACAGATGACGATTTCCAAGGGCGACACGCTGCCGGAGGCCGATCTGGTGCGGATGGGCGCGGACGGGCCCGAGACCGTCGCGATCAAGGACAAGACCGCGGGGCGCAAGGTCGTCCTCTTCGCGGTGCCCGGCGCCTTCACCCCGACCTGCCATTCGGCCCATGTGCCCAG
>JAGRMU010000154.1:0-1506 GCA_020441165.1 Sedimentitalea sp. | reverse complement strand
CGGTCAACGATCCCTTCGTGATGAAGGCCTGGGGCGAGGCCACCGGCGCCACCGATGCCGGCATCACCATGCTGGCCGATCCGCAGAGCGCCTTCACCAAGGCCATCGGCATGGATTTCGACGCCCCGCCCGCCGGGCTGATGGGCCGGTCCAAGCGCTATGCGATGCTGGTCGAGGATGGCAAGGTGACCCGGCTGAACCTCGAGGACAGCCCCGGCGCCTGCGAGGTCTCGGCCGGCGAGGGGCTTCTCGCCGAGATGTGACCGGGCGGGGCGCGCGCCGGCCGGCGGCATCGCGGCGCGCGGCCTGCGCAACCCGACATCCGGCTTGAACCGATGCGCGGGGCGCGGTCTACTGGCGGGCGAGAGACCCCGCACCGGTGCCTGTCGCCGGTGGGGTCGCAGCCCGCGAAAGTCCTGCCCATGTCCTCCGTTCCGCCGCTCGCGCATCTGCAGACCCACGAGGTGACCAACCAGCCCGGACCGTTCGGCCCGCGCAACCTCTACCTGACCGACACGGCGATGCGCGAGGCGATCCGGCGCGAGGCGGGCGACTGGCTGGACACGCGAATGCAGGCGCTCGGCGCCGCCGCCGGGTCGGAGGCGATCCTGGAGGCGGGCGCGCTGGCCAACCGCCACCCGCCCGAACTGGTGCAGTTCGACCGCTACGGGCAGCGGCTGGACGAGGTGCGCTTTCACCCCGCCTATCACCAGCTGATGGCGCTGGCGATGGACCACGGCATCCACGACGTCGCCTGGAGCACCCGCGAGCGGGGCGCCCATGTCGCCCACCTGGGCCTTCTGGCGCTCTTCACCCAGGCCGAGGCCGGCACCATGTGCCCGATCAACATGACCTATGCCAGCGTCCCCGCCCTGCGCTGGCAGCCGGACCTGACCGGGCCCTGGCTGGACAAGCTGATCGGCGGGACCTACGACGCGCCGCTGCGGCCGCTGGCGGAGAAATCCGGCGTCACCCTCGGCATGGCGATGACCGAGAAGCAGGGCGGCAGCGACGTGCGCGCCAATTCCACCCGCGCCCACCCCGTCGAGCCGGGCGCGCGGCATTACCGGCTGGTCGGGCACAAGTGGTTCTGCTCGGCCCCGATGAGCGACGCCTTCCTGACGCTGGCCTATGCCGAGGGTGGACTGTCGTGTTTCCTTGTGCCGCGGATCCGGCCCGACGGCACCCGCAACCGCCTGCAGGTCATGCGGCTCAAGGACAAGTTGGGCGACCGGTCGAACGCCTCGTCCGAGATCGAGTATCACGACACCGACGCCTTCCTGCTGGGCGAGGAGGGCAAGGGCGTCAACGTGATCATCGACATGGTGCACCACACGCGCCTCGGCACGCTCGGGGCGACGCTGGGGATCATGCGCATGGCGCTGGCCCAGGCGATCCACCACACCGCCGGGCGCAGCGCCTTCCAGCGCCGGCTGATCGACCAGCCGCTGATGCGGCGGGTGCTGGCGGATCTGGCCATCGAATACGAGGCGGCGGTGCTGCTGG
>JAGRMU010000638.1 GCA_020441165.1 Sedimentitalea sp. | reverse complement strand
AACTGTCCAGCGAGACCACCTCGGCGTCCGCCTTGGCGGCCTGTTCGGGGGTCTCCTTGGCGTGGTCGGAATTGGTCGCCTCGGGCGCCTCGTCGTCCTCGTCCTCCTCCTCGGAGGATTCGAACCGCAGGCCGAACTCCACGGACGGGTCCACGAAGGTCTTGATCGCATCATAGGGGATGTAGAGCGTCTCGGGCGCGTCGCCGAAATTCAGCGTCACCGAGAACCCGTCCTCGCCGACCTCGAGATTGTCGTACCAGTGCTGCATGACCACGGTCATCTCGCCCGGATAGCGGTCGGACAGCCAGTCGGCCAGCTCGGCGTCGGGATGCGCGGTGTCGAAGGTGATGAAGAAGTGATGCGCGCCGGGCAAGCCATGCTCGGCCACGTCGCGCAGCACCGTCTTGATCAGGCCGCGCATGGCGGTGTGCATCAGGTTGCCATAGTCGATATCGCGCGCCATTGCAGATCCCCGCAGCTGTCGAATCGAGCATAGGGGATTCGATCAGAAACGAAAGCCCGGCGGCGACGGAATCTGCATCACGCAAGCCCCAGGATCACCCCGGCCCCGGCCAGGATCGCAAGGGTCGGCACCATGCCGAGGCGCAGCCCCAGCATCAGCAGCCCCGCCAGCACGGCAAGGCCCAGGACCGCCGCATCGAGGCTGTCCCAGCGCGGCACCGGCAGCACCAGCGGGCCGGTGGAGAGCCGTCCGAGCTCGGCGAAAAGCACATGCAGGGCGAACCAGATCGACAGGTTCAGGATCACCCCGACGACGGCGGCCATGATCGCCTCCAGCGCCGCGGACAGGCGCGGCCGGGCCGAGATCTGCTCCAGGTAGGGGCCGGCCAGGAAGATCCAGAGGAAACAGGGCACGAAGGTCGCCCAGAGCGCCACGGCGCCGGCCGCCAGCGCCAGGCCCACCCCGCCCGCCAGATGCCCGGCCAGCATCGCGACGAACTGGGTCACCAGGATCAGCGGCCCGGGCGTGGTCTCGGCCAGGCCGAGCGCGTCGATCATCTGGGCGGTGCTGATCCAGCCATGCTCCTGCACCACGGTCTGGGTCATGTAGGCCAGGACCGCGTAGGCGCCGCCGAAGCTGACCACCGCCAGCCGGGCGAAGAACCAGCCCAGATCGGCCAGGAGCTGCGGCCCGGTCAGGCTGAGCGCGACGAGCGGGCCCAGCCAGAGCGCCATCCAGAACGCCGCGACGCGCAAGGGGGCCGGCCCGGCGGGCGGGGCGTGGATGGTCGGCACCTCGCGCGGCGCGGCACTCGCCGCCCCCCAGAGCGCGGCGGCGGCGATGATCAGCGGGAAGGGCAGGTTGAAGGCGAAGATCGCAAGGAAGGCCGCGCCGGCCAGACCCCAGGCCGATCCTCGGGTCAGCGCCTTGCGGGCGATCTTCAGAAGCGCCTGCAGCACGATCACGATCACCGCCGCCTTGATGCCGGTGAACCCCGCCCGGACCAGCGGCAGATCGCCATGGACCGCGTAGAGCAGCACCAGCACCGCGATCACCGCGGCCCCCGGCAACACGAAGAGCAGCCCCGCGATCAGCCCGCCCGCCACCCCGCGCAGCCGCCAGCCGGCATAGGTGGCCAGCTGCATCGCCTCGGGGCCGGGCAGCAGCATGCAGAGCGAGAGGGCGCGCAGGAAGGTCGGCTCGTCCAGCCAGGGCCGCTCCTCGACCAGCTCGCGATGCATCACCGCGATCTGCGCCGCCGGCCCGCCGAAGGACAGAAGGCCGATGCGCCCGAAGACGCGGATCAGCGCTGGGGTGTCCGGGGTAGTCACCGCAGGCCGGTCGTCCGCGCGGGGCGGCACCCTTCGGCCTCCTCGGACGGCGCCGAGGCGATGTCACGCGGCAAAGCCATGGCATGTATCCCTTTCAGCGGGAAACATGCGACGCGATGGGGTCCGGGCTCAAGCGGCGGTCGCGAGAATCTCTTTGCGGCGGCCGGGCCGCATCGCGGTGCCCACGACAGGCTTGTGGCGCGTCACACCCAGCCGAGGCGCTGGCCG
>JAGRMU010000153.1:3195-4425 GCA_020441165.1 Sedimentitalea sp. | reverse complement strand
CCTCGGGCTGCAGCGCCTCGATCTCCTCCTGCCCCCTGGCCCGGTTGAGATAGCGGTTCAAAGTCGCCTGGTCGGCGCGCGATTTCAGCACCAGGCCGGGGCGCACCACGATCGCCTGGATGTTGTGGTTGATCAGCACCGCCAGCAGCGCGTCCTCGAGGCTGGGCACCACCACCGCCTCGTAGATGAACGGGTCCTCGGGCCGGCGCATCCGGGTGACGTTGTTCTTCAGCCAGCGCTCCTGGTGCTCGTTGACCGAATCGACGATCAGCACCTCGAAATAGGGCTTGGTCAGCGCCCGCGCCTCGGGCGAGAGCAGCGCCTCGTCCTCGTGCTCGTCCTGGTCGATCGAATCGCGTTCCAGCGGGATGTGGCGGCGCCGGTAGGCGCCGGTGGTCAGGGCGCGGGTGACCCGGCTGACCGCGAAGGACAGATCGTCGAGATTGCCGTGCTCGAACTGCCGGCGCATGTGATCGAAGGCGGCCATGCCGGGAAACGCCCAGAACGGCTCGATCAGCGCCAGCGATTCGAAGAGCTCCTCGATGCGCTTCTGCAGACGGGCGACCCTGCGGGCGTTGCCCTCGCGCTTGATCGAGATCGCCGATTCGCGCAGGGCGCTCCACTGGTCGGCCCGCAACTGGACCGCCGAGTAGTAGTCGTTCACAGATGGCATCGGTCACTCTCCGCTGTCTGGCGGACCGCCGATGCCTGTCGCCGCGCGCCGCCGCGCGGATCCCGGCGCCGGCGGTCAGCCGCTTGAGGTTTTGCCCAGGAACGGCGTGACGCCGAAATCCTGGACGGATGAATGCGCCGCCTGCCCGTTCGGGGCAGGTCCGACGGCCGGAACGTCCACGTGCAGCCCGGCGCGCGAGCCCTGCCGGGGCAGCTCCAGCGGCCCCAGCGTGTTCAGATAGGCGTCGGTGCCGCTGGCGCGGTCATAGACCGGGAAATCGGACGCGCGGTCGCGGAAGCTCTTGAGCACCTGGCCGAGGCCCTTCATGCCGGTCTCGCGCTGGCGGCGCACCATGCTGAGGTCGATCTCGATCGGGAACATGTCCTCCTGCCCGGCCGACTGGTGCAGCACCGTCGCCGCCGGGTCGATCACGCAGGACTTGCCGACACCGCCGGCGCCCAGCCCGTTCACATCGATCACGTAGCACTGGAACTGCGCCGCCGTGGCCCGGGCGATGGATAGCTCGGCGTCGCGATCGGTGGTGCCGGTCAGAACCG
>JAGRMU010000153.1:0-3133 GCA_020441165.1 Sedimentitalea sp. | reverse complement strand
AGCAGATCGACAGGCCGAACCGGCCGACCTCGGGCACGTCGAAGACGCAGAACTCGGTTCCGGCGGCGATGTCCACCTCATAGGGCCGGAACGGGAACATCTTGGCATAGCGGCGGATGATCTCGCCGGCGGGATTGATCACCACCGAGGTGTTGAAGATCCGCCCGTCCGGCGCCTTCAGGAACATCGAGCCGGGAATAAGCCAGACCTTGTGGCGGTGCGCCGCCTCGCAGAACTGGGCCAGCGTGTCGTTCTCTTCGGGCTGGGCATAGCGGTCGAGCGGTCCGAACGGCGCCAGCTCGCTGAACACCACCATCTGGGTCCAGGGAAAGCGCGCCATTAGCACGTCGAGCCGATGGAGCATGTGATCGACATTGGAATGCACCGCGGCGATGTGCATCTGGATGCCGGCAATGGCGAATGGGGTCATGGGTCAGTGTCTCCGTGCAGGCGGAGCGGCCCTTGTGGGGCGCTGTCTCTGAACTCCGCTTCGCGCACGTCTTATGCCCTTACGACCAGAACGGAAACAGGGGACCGCCGCACAACCCTGTCGGCATTCGATCCGACCAGGAACTCGCGCACCCGGTCGGGCGCGTGCGCCGCCATAACCACAAGATCGCACTGGGTATTCTCGATCGCCTTCAGAACCTCGGTGTGCAATTTTCCCACACTCAGATGCTCCTTCACATAGATGTCATCGGGAACTTCCCGTTCGACCAGCGCATCCATCGCCGCCTTGGCCCGCTCCAGCGCCTGCTTCTCGAAATCGGCCGGGAAGAACCCCTCGACCATCGGCGTGCCATAGTCGGGCTCAACAAAGAGAAGGTGCAGCACCCCCTGCGACGAGCGCACCAGTTCGACCGCGTGCGGCAGCGCCTTCTCCCAGGACGCCTTCTCGTTGAGATCGACGGTCAGCAATACGGATTTGAACATGTCAGCCCTCCTCAGGCCGTGGCGGGTTTGCGCGGGGCGCGCGCATTCCGGCCGCGTTGCAGATAGACGATCAGCGCCAGCACCAGCAGCGCCGGCAGATACATCAGGTATTTCGTCGGCTGAGCCACCGGCTTGAGCACCCGCACCACCTCCTGGTCCCAGTCGAGGCCGGCCGCCTGCGCGGGGCTGTCGAAGGCGACGTCGTCGACGAACATCTTGCCGTCCTCCTCGCGGAACGCCAGCCCGGCCGCCTCCAGGCGCTCCTCGCCGGTGGCGCCTTCCTCGATCGGCACCAGGGCCACGAACTCGATCGGATCGCCCAGATCGTTGAGCCCCGCGACGCGGATCCGCAGCTTCTCGCCCAGCGGCATGTCGGCCGCCGCCTGCACGATGGCGCTGGGGTCTTCCTCGGAATAGGGCGGCGAGATCATGTCCATCCAGAAGCCCGGCCGGAACAGGGTGAAGGCGATCAGCAGAAGCGCGATCGATTCGTAGATCCGGTTGCGTGCCAGGAACCAGCCTTGCGTTGCCGCCGCGAACAGCAGCATCGCGAAGGTCGCCACCACGAAGATGAAGATCCCGTGCAGCCAGTCGACATTGATCAGCAAGAGGTCGGTGTTGAAGATGAACAGGAACGGCAGCGCCGCGGTGCGCAGCGAATAGAAGAACGCCACCACCCCGGTGCGGATCGGATCGCCCCCGGAGACCGCCGCGGCGGCGAAGCTGGCCAGCCCCACCGGCGGGGTCACGTCCGCCATGATCCCGAAGTAGAACACGAAGAGATGCACCGCGATCAGCGGCACGATCAACCCGTTCTGCTGGCCCAGCGTCACGATCACCGGCGCCAGCAGCGCCGAGACCACGATGTAGTTGGCGGTGGTCGGCAGGCCCATGCCGAGGATCAGCGACAGCACCGCGGTCAGCAGCAGGATCGCCATGATGTTGCCGCCCGACATCACCTCGACCACGTCGGCCAGCGCCGATCCGACGCCGGTCTGGCTGACCGCGCCGACGATGATGCCCGCCGTGGCGGTGGCGATACCGATGCCGATCATGTTGCGCGCCCCGGTCACCAGCCCGTCGAGCAGGTCGGCAAGGCCCTGCCCGATATCCGCCGCCAGGCGGCTCTCGCCGCGGAACATCGCCATCAGCGGGCGCTGGGTGATCAGGATGAAGATCATGTAGGCCGCCGCCCAGAAGGCCGAGAGGCCGGGGCTGAGCCGGTCCACCATCAGCGCCCAGACCAGCACCACCACCGGCAGGATGTAATGCAGCCCCGAGCGGACCGTCGGCCCCGGCAGCGGCAGCGCGGTCACCGGCGCGTTGGGATCGTCCAGCTCCAGCGGCGCCTCCTTCGAGGCGACGTAGAGCAGGCCGACATAGGCCGAGGTCAGGAAGCCGAAGATGATGTAGCCTGCGGTCTGGGGGAAGGCCGGCCGGATCCAGCCCATGCCGTAATAGACCCCGAAGGACAGCGCGCAGATCACCGCGATGGCGAAGGCGATGCCGATCAGCCGCTGCACGATGGGCTTGGGCACATAGGCGCGGGGCAGCCCCTCCATCCCGGCCTTCAGCGCCTCCAGATGCACGATATAGACCAGCGCGATATAGGAGATCACCGCCGGCAGGAAGGCGTGCTTGACGACGTCGAAATAGGGGATGCCGACATATTCGACCATCAGGAAGGCCGCCGCGCCCATCACCGGGGGCATGATCTGGCCGTTCACGGAACTGGCCACCTCGACCGCCCCGGCCTTCTCGGAACTGAAGCCCACCTTCTTCATCAGCGGGATGGTGAAGGTGCCGGTGGTCACCACGTTGGCGATGGAACTGCCGCTGATGATGCCGGTGGCGGCGCTGGACACCACCGCGGCCTTGGCCGGGCCGCCGCGCATGTGGCCCAGCAGCGCAAAGGCGCTCTTGATGAAGTAGTTGCCGGCGCCGGCGCGGTCGAGCAGGCTGCCGAAGAGCACGAACAGGAAGATGAAGCCGCTGGACACGCCCAGCGCCACGCCGAAGACGCCCTCGGTGGTGAGCCACTGGTGCGACATGGCCCGGCTCAGCGACGCGCCCTTGTGCGCGATCAGGTCCGGCATGTAGGGGCCGCCGAAGGTGTAGCCCAGGAACACCAGCGCCACGATCACCATCGGCAGGCCCAGCGCACGGCGTGTGGCCTCGAGCAGCAGCACCAGGCCGGTGA
>JAGRMU010000637.1 GCA_020441165.1 Sedimentitalea sp. | reverse complement strand
ATGTCCGCCAGGGTGATCAGGCGCTGGCCGTTGCGCGGATCGCGGGTCGCCGGATCGAGCGCATTGTCGCGCAGCCATATCGCGTGAAAGCGCAGGTCGGGCGCGTCTGCGCGGTGCAGGCGCAGCACGGCGCCGTCGTCTTCGAGAGAGGCAGTAAGGGTATGCATGACGATCGCTCCCAACGGGTCAGAACACGATGACGTTGCGTTTGGCGCTTCCCGAGCGGGTGTCGGCGAAGGCCTCGTTGATCTCTTCCAGTTTCCAGCGGCCCGAGATCAGCTCGTCCAGTTGCAGCCGGCCCTGGCGGTAGAGATCGACCATCCAGGGGATGTCGCGCTGGATCACCACGTCGCCCATCTTCGAGCCGACCATGCCCTGGCCGAGGGCGGCCAGCATCACCGGCTCATAGCTGGCCATGGCGCCGGAATGGGGCATGCCGATCAGCACCGCGCGCCCGCCGCGCCCCAGGTAGTTCGCCGCCTGCTCGTAGGCCGGGATCGCGCCGACGGTGACGATCACCGCATCGGCGCCGCGCCCGCCGAGCGCCTTGTAGGCGCGCCGCCAAGGCGCCGTGTCGGTGGCCAGAACCCCGTGGGTGGCACCGAAGCTGCGGGCAATCTCCAGCTTCTGCTCGGTCATGTCGACCGCGACGATGCGCCTTGCCCCGGCGATGCGGGCGCCCTGGATGGCGTTCAGCCCGACCCCGCCGGCGCCGATCACCACCACGTCCTGCCCGGGGCGCAGCCCGGCCGCGTTGACCACCGCGCCGACCCCGGTGATCACCCCGCAGGACAGCAGGCAGGCGGCCTCCTTCGACATGTCGGCGGGGATCTTCACGATCTGGCTCTGATCGACCACGACCTTCTCGGCGAAGGCGCCGCAGGCCATCGCCTGTTCCATCGGCGCACCGTCGGCGGTGCTGAGCGGGCCTTTCGAGCCATCCCGCGAGGTCTCGCAGAGCACCGGCCGCCCGCTGGCGCAGCTGGCGCAGCTCCCGCAGGCGCGGATCAAGGTGACGATGACCGCATCGCCGACCGCCGCGGCGCGCACCCCGTCGCCGGTGGCGGTGACCACGCCGGCCGCCTCGTGGCCATAGACCGCCGGCAGGACCCCGCCCCAGGCGCCCTCGGCATAGTGGATGTCGGAATGGCAGATCGCCACCGCGTCGAGCGTGACCTCGACCTCGCCCATGCCGGGCGCGGCGAGACGCACCTCCTCGATGACCAGCGGCGCGCCGAATTCCCGGCACACCGCCGCCTTGATGGTCTGCATGACGCCCCTCCCGACTGCGCTTTCGCGCAAGGGTGGACCGCTCTGCGGCCGATCGCAAGCCGGAAACCGTCCGGCCATGTCGGGATCAGGCGATGCCGGTGCGGCGGCGCGGGACATGGGGGAGGTTGACGCGCATCGGCGAACCGGAATGGCTGGCCCGGGCAGGGGAAGGCCGGCGCCCGGGGGTGCGCGGATGCTTCCACAGTCCGCCCTCTCGCATCGTGCCTAAACGCCGGCGGAGGCCGGTCCCGTTCAGCCTTTCGCCTTTAGAAACTCATGCGCCGACGCGGCGAAGGCGCGCGCCTCGGCCGGGGCCAACCCCATCTGCCGGGCCGGATCGAAGAGCGCTTCGGCGTCCAGCCCGGGCCAGTCGCGGCGCACCAGGTCGCGCAGCGGCGTCGCGGTGTCCTGCGCTTCCCGGCAGAGCGCCTTGACCGCCGCCTGCGCCTCGGGGCGCGGCATCTGCCGGGCCAGCGCGAAGCTCAGCGCCTCGGCGTGGATCATGTCGAGCCCGCCCGCCAGCGCCGCGGCCATGTGCTCGGTCCGGGGCGCCAGCGCCTGGCAGAGCGGACCGGCGATCTCGACCGCCGAGGCCGCGCCCAGCACGATCTGCGGCAGGCAAATCCATTCGGTGAACCAGGCCGCTCCGTCGCGCTGGTGCTGGTGGATCGCCGCGCCCTGCAGGATCGCCATCTGCCCGGCGGTCTGCCGCGCCAGCGCACTCAGCACCGAGGGGACGACCGGGTTCTGTTTCTGCGGCATGGTCGAGGAGGCGCCCGCCGCGCCCAGCGAGATCTCGTCGATTCCGCTCTGCGCCAGCGCGGTCAGATCGGTCCCGAGCTTGCCCAGGGCCAGGGCCGCCCGGGTCAGCCAGTCGGCGATGCGCAGGACCGGGGTGCGGTCGCTGTGCCAGCTGCGGCCCGGATCGGCCAGGCCTAGCCCGGCCGCGAGATCGGCGCGGATCCGCGCTGCCGCGGGCCCCAGCGCCGCTGCGGTGCCGGCCGCCCCCGAGAGCGAGACCAGCAGGCAATCCGCGCGCAAGCCCGGCAGCTCGCGCAAGAGCGCCAGCAGCGGCGCCCCCCAGCCGGCGACCACCGCGCCGAAACTGGTCGGGGTGGCGTGCTGGCCATAGGTCCGCGCCGCCATCGGCAGGTCGGCATGGGCCTGCGCCAGATCGGCCAGCGCCTGCAGCACCGGGCCGAGCCCGGCCTCGATCAGCGCCAGCACCTGGCGCAGCCGCAGCATCAGACCGGAGTCGATGATATCCTGCGAGGTCGCGCCCCAATGCAGGTATTGCGCGTGTTCGGGCGCCTGCATCGCATCGCGGAAGGCCGCGACCATCCCCGGAACGCTGACCCCGTTCGCCCCCGTCGCGCCGGCCAGCGCGCCGGGGTCGAGCGGCAGTTCCAGCGCCGCGCGGGCGATGAAGGCGGCGCTGGCCTCGGGGATGACGCCATGGGCGCCCTGCACCTTCGCCAGCGTGCCCTCGACCAGCATCATCGCCCGGATCTCGGCGCTGTCCGAGAAGAGCCGCCCGGCCTCGCCGGTGGGAAAGAGCCGCGCGTAGAGCGCGCTGTCGAAGACCGAGGCGGCCATCAGCGGGGCCGGCGGGCCGACTCAGCCATGCCCGATCTCCGCCAGGAACCCGGTCAGGATGTCGGCATAGGTCTGCGGTTGTTCGACGCAGGGCAGATGTCCCGCCTTGCGGATCAGCTCGAACCGCGACCCGGGTATCAGGCCGATGGTCTCGCGCACGAGGTCCGGCGGGGTTGCCCCGTCCTCGTCGCCGGCGATCCCCAGGGCGGGCAGGCGCAGTCCCGACGTCGGGGTGAGGAAATCGGTGCCCGAGATCGCCGCCGAACAGCCGGCATAGCCCTGCACCGGCT
>JAGRMU010000152.1:6575-9433 GCA_020441165.1 Sedimentitalea sp. | reverse complement strand
CACCGCCCGGGTCAGGATCGCGGTCACCTCGCCGTCGCGCCCGGCCCCGTGCGCCTGGCCGGCCAGGCCGGTGGTGCCCATGCGCAGGAAGCCGAAGATCCAGTAGAGCGAGGCGATGATGATCGCGCCGATCCCGACCGCCCCGATCGGCGCGGCCAGTCCCATCTGACCGACGACGCCGGTATCGACGGCGCCGAGGATCGGCACGGTGGCGTTCGAGATCACGATCGGCAGGGCGATCTTCAGAACCCGGCCGTGCGTGATCGGCCGGGCGCTCTCAGCCACGCGCGTCCGCGTCCAGCGGGGGCGGCATCAGGAAATGGCCGGTCGCCTGGGCGAAGAGCTTGTCATGGTGGTCCTGCCAGGCCGCCACGTGCACCGAGGCATAGCGCCGGCCCGAGCGGCTGACCGTGGCGCGCGCATAGGCGTCGCGCGGCAGGCCCGAGCGCAGGTAATCGACGGTGAAGTCGATGGTCTTGGGCGGGCGCGGCAGATCGCCCGCGGCCATCCGCTCGGGGTCGATGGCCCCCGATTCGATGTCCGGGAAGAGGAAGGTCCAGCTCAGCGTGATGATCGAGGTCACCTCGAGAAACGCCGCCGTCACCCCGCCGTGGATCGCCGGCAGGAACGGGTTGCCGATCAGCTTCTCGTCGAAGTTCAGCACCCCGGTCAGCTCGTCGCCGCGGCGGTCGAACTGGATGCCGAGGAACCGGATATAGGGCACGCCGCCGACCAGGGCGCCAAGCGCCGCGTCGCGCCGCTGCTTGACCACCTGCATCGGTTCGGGACGGGGCCGGGCCATCACTTGCCCTCCACGGTGAAGGCGCCCGAGGCGGTGGCCACCGGGCGCTCGGCGTCCTCGTCGGTCGCGGTGGCGCGCACGAAGGCGACCGAGCGGGTGATGTGATAGCAGGTGGCGGTGCAGGTGATCGTCTGGCCCGGCACCGCGGCGCGCATGTAGTCTATCCGCAGATCGATGGTCGCGGTGCCGCCGGGGGCCGAGGGGTGGCTCATCACCGCCGCCCCGCAACAGGTGTCCATCACCGCCGAAACCGCGCCGCCATGGATCACCCCGGTCTTGGGATCGCCGACGAAGCGCTCGTCATAGGCCATCGAGATGGTCGCCGTGCCCGCCCCGATCTCGTCGAGGCGCATCCCCAGCGCCTTGGCGTGGGGGATCGCCTCGATGAACTGCCGTGCCAGGACCGCCTTGTCGATCATCGGGAGTGCTCCTGCCTTGCCGTCCCGGACCTTATGCCCGCGCCCCCGTCCAAAGAGCAAGCCCGCCTGTTGCACTCGGCCCGCCATCGTCCTAGCGTCAAGGCAAAGAGGGGGATGGGCATGTCCGAAACGCGACTGTCTTTCAAGGAAATGTGCGCCGAGTTCGACGTGACCCCGCGCACCTTGCGTTACTACGAATACATCGAGCTGCTGCAGCCCGACCGCGAGGGCCGCGCGCGCCACTACGGGCCGCGCGAACGCGCCCGGATGAAGCTGATCCTGCGCGGGCGGAAATTCGGCTTCCAGCTCGAGGATATCCGGCAGTGGCTGCTGATCTACGAGAACGAGGGCACCGTGGCGCAGATGCGCGAATGGATCAAGATGGCCGACCGGCAGCTGATCGAGCTTCAGGAGCAGCGCGACCAGCTCGACGAGGCCATGGCGGAACTGCGCAAGCTGCGCGACGCCACCCGCGACAGCCTGGCCTGACCTGCCGGACCCCTGGCGGACGGCGCCGCGCGGCGATCCGCGGCGAAACTTCCTTGCGCGCCGCACGGCTTGACGTTGCCTGATCTTACGTCAAGGAAAATGTGACGCAGCGTCTCGGTTACGTCAACCTCTCCCCCTGTTGTATCTGACGTGGACGACCCTCACGTAATCGCCGCAAGACAGCGACGAGAGATACTCCGATGACCGACGACCTGATGACGATCCGCGAGATGTGCGACGCGTTCGACGTGACGCCCCGCACCCTGCGGTTCTACGAATCCAAGGAATTGCTGTTCCCGATCCGGGAAGGGCAGAAACGCCTGTTCACCAAGCGCGACCGCGCCCGGCTGAAACTGATCCTGCGCGGCAAGCGCTTCGGCTTCAGCCTCGAGGAGATCCGCCAGTTGCTGGATCTCTATCATATCGGCGACCAGCAGCACACGCAGCTGTCACGCGCCTATGACATCGCCAGCCAGCGCCTCGCCGATCTCGAGCGCCAGCGCGGCGAGCTCGATGCCGCGATCGCCGACCTGAAGGAACAGCTGAAATGGGGCGAGAAGATGATCGCCTCCAGCGCCGCGGCGCGCAAGGCCGCCGAATAACCGGGCCGCGCCACCGCCGCGCGCGCCCCCACCAAACCAAGTTCCAGGAGCCCCCGAGATGCCAAGCTACACCGCCCCGATCAAGGACATGCAATTCATCCTGCACGACGTGCTGAACGTCACCGGAGCCGGCATCCCGGGCTATGACGAGCTCGACCCCGAGTTCACCGGCGCGATCCTCGAGGAGGCCGGCAAGATCAGCGCCGAGGTGCTGCAGCCGCTGAACCCGGTCGGCGACCGCGAGGGCTGCACGCTGGAGAACGGCGTGGTGCGCACCCCTGCCGGCTTCAAGGGCGCCTTCGAGCAGATGAAGACGGGCGGCTGGCCGGGCATCGACATGCCCGAGCAATATGGCGGGCAGAACATGCCCTACGTGATCGGCACCGCGGTGGGCGAGATGTTCTCGGCCGCCAACCAGGCCTTCACCATGTACCAGGGCCTGACCCATGGCGCCGCCTCGGCCATCCTCGCCCACGGCACCGACGCCCAGAAGGATACCTACCTGCCGAAGATGGTCGCCTGCGAGTGGACCGGCACCATGAACCT
>JAGRMU010000152.1:4694-6528 GCA_020441165.1 Sedimentitalea sp. | reverse complement strand
CCGAGCCGCAGGGCGACGGCAGCTATGCGATCACCGGCCAGAAGATCTTCATCTCCTCGGGCGAGCATGACATGGCCGAGAACATCGTCCACCTGGTGCTGGCCAAGATCCCCGGCGGCCCCGAGGGCATCAAGGGCGTGTCGCTGTTCATCGTGCCCAAGATCCTGGTGAACGAGGACGGCAGCCTCGGCGCGCGCAACGGCGTCGCCTGCGGCAATCTCGAGGAAAAGATGGGCATCCACGGCAACTCGACCTGCGTGATGAACTATGACGGCGCGAAGGGCTGGCTGCTGGGCGAGGAGCACAAGGGCATGCGCGCCATGTTCACGATGATGAACGAGGCGCGCCTGGGCGTCGGCATGCAGGGCCTTTCGCAGGCCGAGGCGGCCTATCAGAACGCCGTCGCCTATGCGAAGGACCGCCTGCAGGGCCGCGCCGTGACCGGCGCCGAGAACCCGGACGGCCCCGCCGATCCGCTGATCGTGCATCCCGACATCCGCCGCAGCCTGATGGACCAGAAAAGCTTCGTCGAGGGCGGCCGCGCCTTCCTCCTCTGGGGCTCGACCCTGATCGACCGCGCCCATCGCGGGCAGGACGCCGCCGCCGACGGGCTGGTGTCGCTGCTGACCCCGGTGATCAAGGGCTTTTTGACCGACAAGGGTTTCGACATGACCGTGCAGGCCCAGCAGGTCTTTGGCGGGCACGGTTATATCGAGGAATGGGGCATGTCGCAATTCGTGCGCGACGCCCGCATCGCGATGATCTACGAGGGCGCCAACGGCGTGCAGGCGCTGGACCTGGTGGGCCGCAAGCTGGCCCAGGACGGCGGCAAGCACGTGATGGCCTTCTTCGACCTGGTCAAGGGTTTCATCAAGGACAATGCCGGCCAGGATGCCGCGTTCGACCGCGACTTCCTGGAGCCGCTGAAGGCCGCGTCCAAGGACCTGCAGGCGGCGGGGATGTATTTCATGCAAAGCGGCATGAAGAATCCGAACAACGCGCTGGCCGGCTCGACCGATTTCCTGCACATGTTCGGGCATGTCTGCCTCGGGCTGATGTGGGCGATGATGGCCAAGGCGTCGCGGGCGGCGCTGGCCGGGGGCGCGGCGGATCCGGCCTTCCACGAGACCAAGCTGGCCACCGGGCGCTACTACATGGCCCGCGCCTTGCCGGCGACGGCGCTGCATCTCGCGCGCATCCAGTCGGGCGCCGACACGGTCATGGCGCTGGACGCCGACCGCTTCTGATCGCCCGTCCCGGCCCCCGCTCGCTGCGGGGCCGGACCCCGCCCGCCGACCGACAAGGAGATGCCGATGACCGAGACCTCCGCCTGGATGACCGACGAGCACCGGATGATCTCCGATCTGACGGCGCAGTTCATCACCCGCGAATGGACGCCGAAATTCGCCAAGTGGCGCAGGCAGGGGCAGATGGACCGCGAGATCTGGCGCGAGGCCGGCGCGCTCGGCCTGCTCTGCCCGTCGATCCCCGAGGAGTACGGCGGGGCGGGCGGCGATTTCGGCCACGAGGCGGCGATCCTGATCGAGGCGTCCCGCGCCAATATCGCCAGCTGGGGGGTCGCGATCCACGGGCCGATCGTCGCCCATTACATCCTCAACTGCGGCACCGAGGAACAGAAGCGGCGCTGGCTGCCCGGGCTGGTCTCTGGCGAGAAGGTCGGCGCGCTGGCGATGACCGAACCGGGCACCGGCTCGGACCTGCAGGCGATCCGCACCCGCGCGATCCGCGACGGCAACGGCTACCGGCTGAGCGGGCAGAAGACCTTCATCTCCAACGGCCAGCACGCCAACCTGATCGTGGTCGCCGCCAAGAC
>JAGRMU010000152.1:201-4627 GCA_020441165.1 Sedimentitalea sp. | reverse complement strand
GGGCGCAACCTCGACAAGATCGGCCTGCATGCCGCCGACACCTCCGAGCTCTTCTTCGACGACGTCCCGCTGCCGCCCGAGAACGTCCTGGGCGGCGCGGAAGGCCAGGGCTTCATCCAGATGATGCAGCAGCTGCCCCAGGAACGGCTGGCCATCGCCTGCGGCGCGGTCGGCGCGATGGAGGGCGCGGTGGAGCGGACCATCGCCTATTGCAAGACCCGCGAGGCGTTCGGCGGCCCGCTGACCCAGTTCCAGAACACCCGCTTCAAGCTGGCCGAGTGCCAGACCGACACCATCGTGGCACGGACCTTCCTGGATGCCTGCATCGCCGCGCATCTACGCGGCGCGCTGAGTGCGGACCGGGCCGCGATGGCGAAATACTGGACCACCGACCTGCAGGGCAAGGTGCTCGACGAATGTGTGCAGCTGCACGGGGGCTATGGCTTCATGCAGGAAACCGCGGTGGCCGAAATGTGGGCCGACGCGCGGGTGCAGCGCATCTATGGCGGCACCAACGAGATCATGAAGGAACTGATCGCGAGGGCGTTGTGATGAGACGGGTGGCATCGACCGGGTCCACCGCGCGGCGTCCTTTCGGGCGGCGTGCCCCCCTCGCGGGCGCCGGTTTGGAGTATTTGTGCGAAGATGAAGCACAACGTGATGCGCCCCCGCCACCGGGCCGTGACCATCCGGACGGGGGCGACTTCACCTTCGGCGGTCATCGGCTCTCCAGCCTGTACCGCGAGACCGAGACTGGCCGAACCGGGTTAACACGATCTTACCGAATCCCGCCCAGGGCTTCATCTTCGCAAAAATACTCAAACTGGATTGTCTTTCCAGGCGCCCGGGGAGGGGCTGACCGATGACCATCAAACTCACCTGTTTCGGCGAAAGCGGCAATGCCTACAAGGCCGCGCTCACCCTCGAGCTCAGCGGCCTCGAGTGGGAGCCGGTCTTTGTCGATTTCTTCGGCGGCGAGACCCGCACTCCGGAATACCGCAAGCTCAACTCGATGGGCGAGGTGCCGGTGATGATCGACGGCGATCTGACCCTGTCGCAATCGGGCGCGATCCAGGACTATGTCAGCACCAAGTCCTCGCAATTCGGCGGTCACAACGCCAACGAGCGGCGCGAGATCCTGCGCTGGCTGTTCTGGGACAATCACAAGCTCAGCTCCACCGCCGGGCTCACGCGGTTCCTGATGAACTTCCTGCCCGAGGACAAGCGCCCCAAGGAGGTGATCGCCTTCAACCAGGGCCGCCTGAAGGCCGCCTACACCATCCTGAACGACGAGCTGGCCGGGAAGGACTGGCTGGTCGGCGACCGGCTGACCATCGCCGACATCGCCTGCTGCGGCTATCTCTTCTATCCCGAACCCTTCGGCTTCGACCGTGCCGACTGGCCCCATATCGACACCTGGCTGACCCGGATCTCCGAGCAGCCCGGCTGGAAACACCCCTATGACCTGATGCCCGGCAACCCGTCGGATCGCGCTTGAGGAGACTGACATGACCGATGCCTTTATCTACGACGCCCTGCGCACCCCGCGCGGCAAGGGCCGCAAGGACGGCGCCCTGCACGAGGTGACCAGCCTGCGCCTCTCCGCCCTGACCCTCAACGCCGTCAAGGAGCGCAACAACCTCGACGGCCATGCGGTCGAGGACGTTATCTGGGGCAACGTCACCCAGGTGATGGAACAGGGCGGGTGTCTCGCACGCTCGGCGGTGCTGGCCTCGGATCTCGATGAATCCATCCCCGGTCTCGCCATCAACCGGTTCTGCGCCTCCGGCATGGAGGCGGTGAACCTGGCCGCCAACCAGGTGCGCGGCGGCGCCGGGGACGGCTATATCGCCGGCGGGGTCGAGATGATGGGCCGGGTCGCCATGGGCAGCGACGGCGCCGCCATCGCCGCCGATCCCTCGGTCGCGATGAAGACCTATTTCGTCCCGCAAGGGATTTCCGCCGACCTCATCGCCACCGAATACGGCTTCACCCGCGAGCAGGCCGACGCGCTGGCGGTGGAAAGCCAGCGCCGCGCCAAGGCGGCCTGGGACGACGGCCGCTTCGCGAACTCGGTGATCACCGTGCGCGACCAGAACGGGCTGCCGATCCTCGATCACGACGAGTACATGCGCCCGCAGACCGACATGCAGAGCCTCGGCGCGCTGAACCCGTCCTTCCAGATGATGGGCGAGCAGATGCCCGGCTTCGACAAGGTCGCGCTGATGAAATACCCGCATCTGGAGCGGATCGAGCACATCCACCATGCCGGCAATTCCAGCGGCATCGTCGATGGCGCCGCCGCGGTGCTGATCGGCAACAAGGCCTTCGGCGAGAAATGGGGCCTCAAGCCCCGCGCCCGGATCCGCGCCACCGCCAAGATCGGCACCGATCCCACGATCATGCTGACCGGCCCGGTGCCGGTGACCGAGAAGATCCTGGCCGAGAGCGGCATGGCGATCGGCGACATCGACCTCTTCGAGGTCAACGAGGCCTTCGCCAGCGTCGTGCTGCGTTTTCAGCAGGCCTTCGACGTGGACCCCGAGCGGATCAACGTCAACGGCGGCTCGATCGCCATGGGCCACCCGCTGGGCGCCACCGGCGCGATCATCATCGGTACGCTGCTCGACGAGCTGGAGCGCAGCGGGAAAGAGACCGGCCTCGCCACCTTGTGCATCGCGTCCGGCATGGGCGCGGCGACGATCATCGAGCGCGTTTAGGCCCCGGATCAGGAGATCAATGACATGACCGACTTCACCATGAACAAGGACGCCGACGGCGTCGCCATCATCACCTGGGACGTGCCGGGCAAGAGCATGAACGTCATGCGCATGGACGGGATGCGCGAGCTGAACGCGCTGATCGACGACGCGCTGGCCGACGACGCGGTCAAGGGCATCGTCATCACCTCCGGCAAGGAGGGATCCTTCGCCGGCGGCATGGACCTGACGCAACTGGCCACGATCCGCGAGACCGCGGGCGACAAGCCCGCCGAGGCGCTCTTCGACTTCCTGACCCAGGCCCACGGCATGATGCGCAAGATCGAGCTGGCCGGCATGGACCCGAAGACCAAGAAGGGCGGCAAGCCGATCGCCGCGGCCCTGCCCGGCACCGCCGCCGGCATCGGGCTGGAGCTGCCGCTGGCCACCCACCGCATCTTCGCCGCCGACAACCCCAAGGCGCGCATCGGCCTGCCCGAGATCCTGGTCGGCCTCTTCCCCGGCGGCGGCGGCACCACGCGGCTGGTGCGCAAGCTGGGCGCGATGGGCGCCTCGCCCTTCCTGCTGGAAGGCAAGATGCTCGAGCCCGCCAAGGCCAAGGCCGCCGGCCTGATCGACGAGGTGGCGGCCGATCCGCTGGCCGCGGCGAAGGCGTGGGTGCTGAGCGCCAAGGACGCGGACCTCGTGAAACCCTGGGACGCCAAGGGCTACAAGATGCCCGGCGGCGCACCCTATCACCCGGCCGGCTTCATGACCTTCGTCGGCGCCAATGCCATGGTGCTGGGCAAGACCCAGGGCGCTTTCCCGGCCGCCAAGGCGCTGCTCAGCGCGGTCTATGAAGGGGCGCTGGTCGATTTCGACACCGCGCTCAGGATCGAGGCGCGCTGGTTCACCCATGTGCTGATGAACCCCTCCTCGGCGGCCATGGTGCGCTCGCTCTTCGTCAACAAGGAGGCGCTGGAGAAGGGCGCGGTGCGCCCCGAGGGCGTGCCCGACCAGCGCGTGAAGAAGCTCGGCGTGCTCGGCGCCGGGATGATGGGCGCCGGCATCGCGCTGGTCTCGGCCCAGGCCGGGATCGAGGTGGTTCTGATCGACCGCGACCAGGCGGCCGCCGACAAGGGCAAAGCCTATTCCGAGGCCTATCTCGACAAGGGCATCGCCCGCAAGAAGATGACCCCCGAGAAGAAGGATTCGATCTTGGGGCGGATCAACGCCACCGCCGACCTGGCCTGGCTCAAGGATTGCGATCTGATCATCGAGGCGGTGTTCGAGGACATGGGCGTGAAGGCCGAGATGACCCGCAAGGTCGAGGCGATCATCCCCGAGGATTGCATCTTCGCCTCGAACACATCGACCCTGCCGATCACCGAGCTGGCCAAGGCCAGCGCCCGGCCCGAGCAGTTCATCGGCATCCATTTCTTCTCGCCGGTCGAGCGGATGCTGCTGGTCGAGATCATCAAGGGCAAGGCGACCGGCGCGCGCGCCGTCGCCAAGGCGCTGGATTTCGTGCGCCAGATCCGCAAGACCCCGATCGTGGTCAACGACGCGCGGTTCTTCTATGCCAACCGCTGCATCATTCCCTACGTCAACGAGGGCGCGCGGATGATCACCGAGGGCGTGGCACCGGCGCTGGTCGACCACGCGGCGCAGCAGCTCGGCTTCCCGGTGGGGCCGATCCAGCTGACCGACGAGACCAGCATCGATCT
>JAGRMU010000152.1:0-158 GCA_020441165.1 Sedimentitalea sp. | reverse complement strand
GACAGCCCCGCCGACGCGCTGATCTTCTGGATGGAAGAGAAGGGGCGCCTGGGGCGCAAGGCCAAGGCCGGCTTCTTCGACTATGACGCGGCGGGCAAGCGGCTGGGCTACTGGCAGGGCATGCAGGAGCGGTATCCGCTGGCCGAGACCCAGCCCGA
>JAGRMU010000014.1:10892-22837 GCA_020441165.1 Sedimentitalea sp. | reverse complement strand
CCCGGCAAGCGCATCTGGTTCTTCGCCACCGGCACCGGCTTTGCCCCCTTCGCCTCGCTGCTGCGCGAGCCCGAGACCTACGAGAACTACGACGAGGTGGTGATCACCCATACCTGCCGCGAGGTGGCCGATCTGGAATACGGCCGGCAGCTGGTCGAGAGCCTCAATGACGATCCGCTGATCGGCGAGATGGTCGCCGGCAAGGTGCGCTACTATCCGACCACCACCCGCGAGCCGAGCCCGAAGATGGGCCGTATCACCGAGTTGCTGAAGGACGGCACCGTGTTCCGCGATCTGGGGATCGATCCGATCCATCCCGACACCGACCGCGCCATGGTCTGCGGCAGCCTGGGGTTCAACGTCGATCTCAAGGAGATCCTCGAAGGCTTCGGCCTGCGCGAGGGCGCCAATTCCGACCCCAAGGAATACGTGGTCGAAAAGGCCTTCGTCGGCTGATCCCGGACCCGCGAGCGCACTCTCAGCGCGCGGCCTATAGTAGGGTCCCGGGAACGGAGGCGTTCCTGGAACGCTCGCTACGCCGTCTGCGCGGAGGACCAAGTATGCCCGCCGGACCGCATGCTTGCGCGAATTGGGGACCCTGACCGCGAAGAGACCTGCGGATACGCGGGATTTGCGCCGATCGACCGGCAACGGTGCCACGCGCCATCCGGCCAGTCGTTAACCGGCAAAGCCGCGCCCGCTCGGGGCGCGGCGATCAGGATCAGACGTGCCCGACGATCAAAGCCCGAGTTCGGCCTTCACCTGGTCGAGCATGGCTGCCAGCAGCGACGGGTTGGAGCGCGCCTGCTCCAGCCCGGTCTTCAGGATCTGCTTCTGGTCCGGGTTCAGGCTGGACCCGTCGATGATCGCCACCACCTTGTCATAGTCGAACTCGGCAACGCTCAATGCCGCGGCAGCATCGCCCGCGACGGCACCCGCGGCGTCGGAGGCGGCCTGGCCCGCCGCTGCCGTCGTCTCGGCGGCCTCGGTCGCGGCGCTGTCGGCAGCGGCTTCGGCCTCTTCGGCCGCCTCTTCCACCTTCTGGGCCGTGGAGCTGGCGGCATCCTCGATCGCGGCATCAACCTTGGATGCAGTCGACTCGGTTCCGCTTTCGGTCTGGGTGACGGGTGCCGGCGCCTGCTGGCCGGTGAACCAGACATATCCGCCGATCAGGACCACCCCGGCGACAAGAATCCAAATCACTGTTTTCATTTCTGAACATCCTCGTTATGCACCGCCACGCCCCGCGCGAACCGGCGCCACCTGCATGCGCGATGCCCAGATTTAGGGCAAGCGGAATCCATGCCAGTGGCCCGCGACAAAGAACCACTCCGGCCCATGATTTGCGCCTTGAACCGGCCCGCGGCAAAAGTTACCGTCGCGCTTCATAATCCGAACGATCAAAGGACCGATTCCATAGCCCGAAGACCTCACAACGCGCCGCCGACCCGCGACACCGGCCCGCGCGTCAACGACAAGATCCGCTCCCCCGAAATCCGCCTGATCGGCGCCGACGGCGAAAACGTCGGTGTTGTCAGCCCCGCGCGCGGGCTCGAACTGGCCGAACAGGCCGGGCTCGACCTGGTCGAGATCTCGCCCAATGCCACGCCCCCGGTCTGCAAGATCATGGACTTCGGCAAGTTCAAGTACGAGACCCAGAAACGCGAGGCCGAGGCGCGCAAGAAGCAGAAGATCATCGAGATCAAGGAGGTCAAGTTCCGGCCGAACACCGACACCAACGATTACAACGTGAAGATGCGCAACGTCTTCAAGTTCCTCGACAATGGTGACAAGGTGAAGATCACGCTGCGCTTCCGGGGCCGCGAGATGGCCCACCAGAACCTGGGCCGCGAGCTGCTGGAACGGGTCGCCGAGGACACCAAGGACGTCGGCCGGATCGAGAACTTCCCGAAGATGGAAGGCCGCCAGATGGTGATGCTGATCGGGCCTCTGCCGAAATAGGTTGAGCGGCTCAGCCCGACAGTCCCGCGCGCCGGCCCCGCCGGCGCGTTTTCATTTGAAACGCTGCGGCACCTGCCGCTGCCTCGAAGGCGTTTGGATCGAACCGGTCATTCGACACCGCCGTGCGATCGCAAGAAACGCAGACGGAGCGCCCGGCTCCCGCCGAACGCCCCGGTCTTGTTGTGCCTCAGCCCTTGGCGGCAGCGACGGCGCGCTTCGTCATCACCCCGACCAGATGCGCGCGATAGGCCTTCGATCCGTGCAGATCGCCGATCATCCCCTCCGCCGGGACGGACAGGCCCTGCACCGCCTCGGCGCGGAAATCCGCGCTCAACGCCGTTTCGGCCTCGGACCACCGGAACACGCCCTCTTCCGATGCGCCGGTCACCGCGACCCGCACCCCGTCCGGGTATTTCGCGACGAACACCCCCACCAGGGCGAAGCGCGAGGCGGGTTGCTCGAACTTCTGATAGTTCGCCGCCTCGGGGATCGGAAAGCGCACCGCGGTGATGATCTCGCCCTCGTCCAGGGCGGTGCTGAACATGCCCTGAAAGAAATCGTCTGCCGCGATCTCGCGGCGGTCGGTCACGAGGGTCGCACCGCTGGCCAGCGCCGCCGCCGGATAGCAGGCCGAGGGATCGTTGTTGGCCAGGCTGCCGCCGATAGTGCCGCGATTGCGCACCGCCGGATCGCCGATATTGCCCGCCAGCGCCGCCAGCGCCGGATAGGCGCCGGCCTCGGCCGCGACCGTGGCATGGGGTGTGCCGCCGCCCACCGTCAGCGTGCCGCCCTCGGTCTTCACCCCCTTGAGCTCGGCGATGCCCGCGAGGCTCACCAAGCGCTCGGGACTGGCCAGGCGCTGCTTGAGGGTCGGGATCAGCGTCTGCCCGCCACCCAGCGGCAGGCTCTCGGTGGAATCGCTCAGCAGCTTGACCGCATCGGCCAGGCGGGTCGGGCGTTCGAGTTCGAAACTGTACATGTCCATTGTCCTTTCATCGGCATCCGAAACCCGACAGGTCTCTTCATCTTCGCCAAAATACTCCGGGGGTCCGGGGGCTGGCCCCCGGTCCCGCCGATCCGGATCAGCCGTTCATCGCCGCCCAGACCCGCGACGGGCTCAGCGGCATGTCGATATGGGTGACGTTCTTGCCGCCCGACTGCAGCGCGTCGATCACCGCGTTGACCACCGAGGGGGGCGAGCCGATCGCCCCGGCCTCGCCGCAGCCCTTCACCCCCAGCGGGTTGTGGGTGCAGGGCGTCTTGCAGGAGTGATCGACCGCGTAGAACGGCACGTCATCTGCCCGCGGCATCGCATAATCCATGTAGGAGGCGCTTTGCAGCTGGCCGTTGTCGTCGTAGACGCAATGCTCGAGCAGCGCCTGCCCGATCCCCTGGGCGATCCCGCCATGGACCTGGCCGTCGACGATCATCGGGTTGATGATGTTGCCGAAGTCGTCCACCGCGGTGAAGCTCTCGATGGTGACCTTGCCGGTCTCGGGATCGACCTCGACCTCGCAGGCATAGGCGCCCGAGGGATAGGTGAAGTTCGCCGGATCGTAGAAGGCGGTCTCCTCCAGCCCCGGCTCGATGTCCTCCAGCGGATAGTTGTGCGGCACGTAGGCTGCCAGGGTGACATCGCCCCAGGCCACCGACTTGTCGGTGCCGGCGACGCTGAACGCCCCGTCCTTCAGCTCGATATCCGCCTCCGAGGCTTCCATCAGGTGGGCCGCGATCTTCTTGGCCTTGTTGATGATCTTCTCGGTGGCCCGCACCATGGCGCTGCCGCAGACCGCGAGGGAGCGCGAGCCGTAGGTGCCCATGCCGAAGGGGATCTTCGAGGTGTCGCCATGCACGATCTCGACCTGCGAGGCGTCGATCCCGAGCATCTCGGCCACCACCTGCGGGAAGGTGGTCTCATGGCCCTGCCCGTGGCTGTGCGCGCCGACCATGACGCTGATCGAGCCGGTGGCGTTGACCCGCACCGTCGCGGCGTCATAGAGACCCGCCCGCGCGCCGAGCTGACCCACCAGGTTCGAGGGTGCGATGCCGCAGGCCTCGATATAGCAGTTCACCCCGAGCCCGCGCAGCATGCCTTTCGCCTCGCTCGCCTTGCGGCGCGCGGCGAACCCGGTCAGATCGGCGACCTCCTCCAGCTTGTCCATCGTCGCCACGTAATCGCCGGTGTCGTATTCCACCGCGACCGGCGTCGCATAGGGGAACTCGGTGATGAAGTTCTGCCGGCGCAGGGCGATCGGATCGACCCCCAGCTCGCGCGCCGCCTTGTCGATCACCCGCTCCAGCTGGAAGGTCGCCTCGGGCCGGCCGGCGCCGCGATAGGCATCCACCGGCACGGTGTTGGTGAACACGGCCCTGACGTTCACGTAGATCAGCGGCGTCTTGTAGTTGCCCGCCATCAGCACCCCGTGCAGCCAGGTCGGCACCGAGGTCGAGAAGGTCGAGAGGTACGCCCCCATGTTGGCCAGGGTGTCGGTGCGGATCGCGGTGAAGTTGTTGTCCTTGTCGAGCGCCAGTTCGATCTTGGTGACGTGATCGCGCCCCTGGGCGTCCGACAGGAACGCCTCCGAGCGGGACGCGGTCCACTTCACCGGACGGTTGCAGGCCTTGGCGGCGAAGGTGCAGAACGCCTCCTCGGCGTAGTGGAAGATCTTCGAGCCGAAGCCGCCGCCCACATCCGGGGCCACGACGCGCAGCTTGTGCTCGGGGATGCCGAGCACGAAGGCGCCCATCAGCAGGCGGATCACGTGCGGGTTCTGCGAGGTGGTGTAGAGCGTGTGATCGCCGGTGCCGCGATTGTACTCGCCCACGGCGACCCGCGGCTCCATCGGGTTGGCCACTAGGCGCTGGTTCACCAGCTCCAGCGTGGTGACATGGGCGGCTTCCTTGATCGCCTTGTCGACGGCCTCGCGGTTCTCCTCGACGAAGCCCCAGTCGTAGCAGAGGTTGCTCTTGAGGTCGTCATGCACCTTGGTGGCGCCCTCCGCCAGCGCGGCCTTCATGTCGACCACCGCCGGCAGTTCCTCGATATCGAGGACGATCGCCTCGGCGGCATCGCGCGCCTGCTCGAGCGTGTCCGCGACGACCGCGCAGATCGGATCGCCGACATGGCGCACCTTGCCCTGGGCCAGCACCGGATGCGGCGGCTCCTGCATCGGCTGGCCGAACCGGTCGGTCACCAGCCAGCCGCAGGGCAGCCCGCCGACGCCCTCGAAATCGGCCCCGGTGAAGATCCGCACCACGCCGGGCATCGCCTCGGCAGCGCCGGTATCGATGCCGTTGATCCGGCCATGGGCCACGTCCGAGCGCAGGAAATGCACGTAGGCCTGGCCGCGCACGTTGATGTCGTCGGTATAATTGCCGGCTCCGGTCAGGAACCGCACGTCCTCGCGCCGCTTTGTGCTGGCGCCGATGCCACCGTCTTTGGGCATGTCTCACTCCTCCGTTGGGGGGCGGCGGGGTGAACCCCGCCCTACGTCCGAAAGTAGGGCGGGGTTCACCCCGCCATGCGTCTCACTCCGCCGCGATGGCGCCGACATCCTGGCCGCTGGCGGCCAGGATCGCCTTGACGATGTTGTGATAGCCGGTGCAGCGGCAGAGGTTGCCCTCCAGGTAGTCGCGCACCTCGGCCTCGCTCGGCTTGGGGTTCTCCTTGAGCAGCGCCGCCGCCGACATCACCATGCCCGGCGTGCAGAAACCGCATTGCAGCCCGTGATGGTCCTGGAACGCCTGCTGGATCACGTTCAGCGAACCGTCGGCATTGGCCTGGCCCTCGATGGTCGCCACCTCGGCGCCCTCCGCCTCCAGCGCGAAGATCGTGCAGGATTTCACCGCCTTGCCGTCCACATGGACCACGCAGGCGCCGCACTGGCTGGTATCGCAGCCGACATGTGTGCCGGTCAGCCCGAGCTGGTCGCGCAGGAAGGTGGAGAGCAGCGTCCGCCCTTCCACATCGCCGCGCGCAGCCTTGCCGTTCACGGTCATCGAGACCTGTGTCATGAACTCCTCCCAATTGATTGTCGCGTTCGTTACGCGCATTCTAAGCACGGCTTTTGCCGGTTGAGAACCCATCATTTCGTCGATGCGCCGGTCGGGCTTGCGCGCGAACTCCGATGCGGTTCACGCGCCGTGCGGTGCGCGCCCCTGTCAGAACCCGAAAACGACGCTCGCGCCGAGACCATAGCGCGTCTCGCCATCGACGATGTCGGCGAAGGCCTCGGGCTTCAGGCCAAAGGAATTGAACTCGAAGACATAGCCGAAGCCGAGCCGGAGCAGCCCCTTGATCTCGCCATCCGAGATCTCGGCCCCGGGCATGGCGACGAATTCCCAGCCCTCGCCGAAATGCGCGGTGAGCGGCGCGCCCAGCACCCAGCTGTCGAGATCGCCGCCGGCATATTCCGCCCGCGCCCCGACCGCGAAGACCGGGGACAGCCGGTAGTGATAAGCAAGTCCGACGGTCAGCGCGTCGTCCCCCTCTTCGGGGCGAGTGCCGTAGAGCCCGAACTCGAAGCGCTGCGGCGCGTCCAGGACCCGCGTCGGAGAGGGACCGCCGTCCTCGGCGTGGGCCGCGCCGGCGCAGAGGGCGAGGGCAACGGCCAGAACCCGATCCGGAACGCTCATGTGCTGGCTTCGCCTCTTTCGGTAAACCTTGTGCCCGGCAGGGAAAACCCTAGCGCGCCAAAGGTTCCGAGTCACGATGATTCGCGCCGGGGCGGCGCGCTCAGCCCTTGTCCGGCGCGGCGCGCCCCGCCCGGGGCTGTGGCCGGGTCGGGATTTCCTTGAGCAGCCCGCCCACCCCCATCGCGGCGATGTCGGCACCGGTGACCTCGATCCCGCAGGCCACGCGCGAGAGCACCCAGTCGGCGCCGTTCAGCGCCGGCGACCGCGCGCAGCCCGGCAGGCCGATCACCGGGCGCGCGCCAAGCCGCCCCAGAAACAGCAGGTTGCCGGGATCGACCGGCATCCCGAACCGCTCGACGTTGCCCCCGGACCGGCGCACCGCCGACGGCGCGACATCGTCGATGTCGGACGTGGCCGAGCCGGTGAGGATCAGCGCAATGTCGCCGCGAAGGCGCGGCAGGGCCTCGGCCAGCGGCGCGGCGCGGTGCGGGACGGTGACGGTCTCGGCCAGGTCCATGCCGAGCGCGGCCAGCCGGTCGGCAATCGCCCGCGCGCCCTTGTCGCTGGTCGGCCCGCCCTCGATCTGGGTGATCACCAGACCGGCGCTGGCATGGACCGGCGGCGCCACCCGCAGCGCGTTTGCACCCGCCGCGGCGGCGCGGGCCACCTCGGCGCCCGGCACCGCGTAGGAGATCACCTTGATCGTCGCCACCATCCCGCCGGCGCGCATCTGCTGGAAGGGCGGCACCGTGGCGATGGTGATCATCGGATGAACACGGTTCACCGCGTGCAGCGCCGCCGTGTCCAGAACCGCGACGCCGGCGGTCTCGGCAATCAGGTTCACGCGTCCGGTGAAGGGGTCGGTCAGCCTCAGGCGGGCCGCCCCCGGATCGGGCACCAGCGCGGCGGCGAGATGCGCGGCGGCGGCGTTCTCGTCCATGTCGCCGGGATCGAGACGCGCCGCGATCACCTCGTCCAGACCGGCCTCGGCCAGCGCCGCCAGGTGCGCCTCGGTCAGCACCAGGCCCTTGCGCAGCCGGCCGTCCGGTACCTTCACCGAATGGGCCAGGATCGCACCGCCCGCCTCGGCCAGAGGCACCGGCCCGAACCTCACGGCGCGCGCCCGCGCAGCACCGCGGTGATCTCGGCCAGGATCGACACCGCGATCTCGGCCGGTCCCGCCGCGCCGATATCGAGGCCGATGGGCGCATGGATGCGGGCGATCTGCGCCTCGGAGAATCCCGCCTCGGTCAGCCGCGCCACCCGCTTGGAGTGTGTCCGGGTCGAGCCGAGGGCGCCGATATAGAAGACATCCGCCGTCAGTGCCGCCATCAGCGCCGGATCGTCCAGCTTGGGGTCGTGGGTGAGCAGCACCAGCGCGCTGCGCGCATCAAGCCCGAGCGCCGCCACCGCCTCGTCGGGCCAGTCCTTGAGGATGGTCTCGCCGGGGAACCGCTCGGCCGAGCCGAAGGCATCGCGCGGGTCGATCAGCACCGGGTCATAGCCGGCGATCCGCGCCATCGGCACCAGGGCCTGGGCGATATGCACCGCGCCGACCACGATCAGGCGCAGGGCCGGGTTGTGCACCGCGACGAAGGTCTGCCCGTCCGGCTCGAAGCCCGAGCGGTCCATGCGCATCCGCTCGGGATGGCCGCCGCGCACCAGCCGCCGGGCGCCGGTTTCCACGTTGACCTCGTAGGCCAGCGCCTCGCGCCGGGCGCGGGCCGCGACCAGCTCGGCCAGCAGCGCCTCGGGCAGCGCCGTGCCCACCGGCTCGACCAGCACCCGGATGGTGCCGCCGCAGGCCAGGCCCACGGCGAAGGCGTCCTCGTCGCTGACCCCGAATTCCAGCACCCGGTGCGCGCCCGCCTCCAGCGCCTCCAGCGCCTCGACGATCACCGCCCCCTCGACGCAGCCGCCCGAGACCGAGCCCTCGATGCGGCCGTCGCCGCCCACCGCCAGCTGCGCGCCGACCCGGCGCGGTGCGCTGCCCCAGGTTTCGACCACGGTGGCAAGGGCCGCGCCGATGCCCTCGCGGTGCCAGCTCAGCGCGGTTTCGGGAATGTCGTCGAAGGCAGTCATGGCGGCTCCTGTCGCGCCGGGCGGCGGCGCTGCGGGGGATCTGGCGCGATACTAGGAGCGCGCCGCGCCGAAGACAAATGCCGGATCAGCGCTGCGTCATCTGCAACAGCGGCGTGATCCGTCGCACCGCGGCGCGCCGATTGGCAGCCTCGGCGGCCTCGGTGTCGACGCGCAGATCCTCCTCGCCATAGCCCTGCACGATCATGTTCTCGGCCGGAACGTCGAAATACTCGATCAGCGCCTGGGCCAGAGATTCGGCCCGCCGGTCGGAGAGCGCGAGGTTATAGGTGGCGCTGCCCACCGCGTCGGTATGGCCCTCGATCAGGAAAAGCTCGCCCGGGTTGCGGGCGATGGCCTCGCGCATGGCCTTGCCGAGGGTCGACAGCGCCGCCGCCTCCGGCGCCCGGATCACCGCCGAGCCAGTGGCGAAATTGACCGCCTCCAGGGTCAGTTCGGGCACCTGCTTGCGCACCGCGTCGATGTTGCGGATCTGGTAGAGCGAGAAGCCGCGGTCCACCGCCGGCGCATTGGCGGCCAGCAGCGCCTGGCGCAGCGCCTCGGCATCGGTCTGCGCATAGTCGATCTGGCGCGCGCTCGTCTCCGGCAGCAGCGCCACGTTCACCGGCTGGTAGGCGCGGGTATCGTCGAAGAGCACCACCCGGCTGCCGTCGGGCATCACCCGGGTGCGGCGCAGCACGCGACCATCGGCGGCGGTCACGGTCTCGACGGCGACGCCGTCGGTGCCGGTCACCCGGCTGCGGGTCGAGCCGTCGGCGAACCGCTCGGTTTCGACGACGCTGCCGGGCTGGCGCAGCAGCGTGTCGTCGTCCTTCAGCACGTAGTAATCGCCCTCGCGCTCGACCACCACCCGGTCGCCGGTATTGGCGACGACCTGATCGCCGTTGCCGAGCATCTTGCCGACCGCATAGGCCCCAAGCCCCAGCAGCGCGGCGGCGCCCAGCGTCTTGGCCAGGTCGTTGTCGTCCTTCTGGGCCGTGGCGGCAGCGGGGGCCGGATCGAGCGCGGTGCGGAATTCTTCGCCAGCAGCCCGGGCGTCCTCCTCGGTCACCACCTGGCGGGTGATCTCGCCGCCCGCGGCGCCGTCGGCGGCGGCCGCCGCGGCCTGCTCGGCCGCGCGCGCCTCGCGCTCGGCCTGGCGCTGCGCCTTGGCCTCGGCCTTGGCGCGGCGCCGCTTGGCGCGCTCCTGCTCGGTGAGCCCGGCATCGGGATCGGCCTTGGCCTCGGTCGCGGTCTCAGCGGGTGCGTTAGGCGCGACGCCGAGTTCGGCCCTCAGCGCGTCCATCTCCTCGGGCGAGAGCTTGTTGCCGGGATTGCCCTTGGCGGCGGAGTATTGCGCAATCAGCCCGCGCATCTCGGTGCGGTCTTCAGGGCTGAAGCGCAGGTCCGGATTTCCCCTCGCGGCCAGTTGCAGCGCCAGAAGCTCGCGCAGGCGCGCGCGGTCTTGCCTGGTGAACGCGGCGATCGGCTCGGCCTGCTTCTTCGGTTTATTCGCCTTCGTCTCTTCGGCCTGTTTCTTCGGCTTGCCCGCCTTCGTCTCTTCGGCCTGCTTCTTCGACTTGCCGGCCTTGTTTTCCTCGGCGAGTTTCTTCTGGGTCTGGGCCTCCTGCATGGCCTGCGCGTCGCGCGCCTCAGCCTTCTTGTCGGCCTCGCCCTGGGCGAACCCGGTCGTGGGCAGCGCCAGGCTGAAGCTGAGGATCAGGGCGGTGGTGGTCTTGAGGGTCTTGCGGGTCATCGGTCTGCCTTCCGGTGGCTGTCATGGCGTGAATTGGGTGCGGTTCTTCGGCGATACAACGCCCCCGCGCGCCGATTGTTGCATCGCCGGGATCCGCCGGCGGCAATCAGCCGGCGCGAAGCGCGGCCATCAGGCGGTCCTTCTGGCCGGCATCGTCGGGGCGCGAGATCGCCGCGGCCAGGTCCTCCAGCGAGGCCACCGAATGGCCGGCGCGGAAACTGTCGACATGGGGCAGCATCGCGGCGATGCCGCGGGCCTTCGGCGCGAACCCGTCCCAGCGCAGCAGAGGGTTGAGCCAGATCAGCCGCCGCGCCGATAGGTGCAGCCGCTCCATCTCGCGCGCCAGCTGGTCCGGCGCGTCGCGGTCGAGCCCGTCGGTGATCAGCAGGACCACCGCCCCCTGCCCCATCACCCGCCGCGACCAGTCCCGGTTGAAGGCATGGAGGCATTGCCCGATGCGGGTACCGCCCTCCCAGTCCTGCGCCTCGGCCCCGGCGGCGGCGAGCGCCGCATCCACGTCGCGCCGGTTCAGGTGGCGGGTGATGTTGGTCAGGCGGGTGCCGAAGGTGAAGGCATGAACGCGCGCCCAGCCCGCGCCCCTGGTATTGGCGACCGCGTGCAGGAAATGCAGGATCATCCGGCTGTACTGGCTCATCGAGCCCGAGATGTCGCAGAGCACCACGAGATTGGGCCAGCGCGGGCGCGGTTTCAGGCGGGCGATGTCGCGGATCTCGCCGCCCTGGCGCATCGAGGCGCGCAGGGTGCGGCGCCAGTCGATGCGCGCACCCTGCGGGCTGGGCTGGCCGCGGCGCGACGGGATCGGTTTCACCGGCAGCGACAGGCGCGCCAGCATCCGTTTCGCCTGTGCGATCTCGGCGGTGCTCATCTGTTCGAAATCGAGGCTGCGCAGGCGTTCCTCGCTGGACATGGTCAGCGACGCGTCGACCTCGATCAGCGTCTCCTCCTCGGCGCCTTGCGCCTCCTCGGGACGTTCGCGCTCGGCGCCGTCGAGCAGCGCCTCGGCGGCGCGCTTCTCTCCGGCCTCGGCCTTGCGCTCTTCCTGTACGCCGCGCACCGCCGGCAGCAGCATCGCCATCATGTGCTCGAGATAGCGCGGATCGCGCCAGTAGAGGCGGAAGATCTGCGCGAAGACCGCGCGGTGTTCGGGGCGCGAGACGAAGCAGGCGTGCAGCGTCCAGTAGAAGTCGATCTTTCGGGTGAAGCCCGCCGCCTCGACGGCGCGGACCGCGTCGATCACCCGGCCGGTGCCGATCGGCAGCCCGGCCTTGCGCAGCGCGCGGGCGAAATGGGTGATGTTCTGCGCCAGCTTCGGATCGTCCGGCAGGGTGAGCGGCGCGTAATCGGCCATTCAGACCGCGCGGGGGCGCTGCCCCCGCACCCCCGGAGTACTTGCGGCAAGAGGAAGCATCATGCCGGCTCGAGCGCCGCGCGGGCCTGGTCGAGGATGCGTTTCGCCTCGGAGCCTTGGATCTTCTGGATGTCGTCCTGGTAT
>JAGRMU010000014.1:700-10879 GCA_020441165.1 Sedimentitalea sp. | reverse complement strand
CCCAGCGTGTCGGCGATCACCTCGGGGCTGAGATCGATCACGTCGAGCGCCAGCAGGCATTTCGCCCAGTCGATGGTCTCGGCGACCCCGGGTTTCTTGAACAGGTCCTCGCTGCGCAGCGCCTGCACGAAGGCCACCACCTGGCGGCTGAGGCGCTCGGAGGCCTCCGGGGCGCGGGCCTGCAGGATCTCGATCTCGCGCGCGAAATCCGGGTAATCCACCCAGTGGTAGAGGCAGCGCCGCTTGAGCGCGTCATGCACCTCGCGGGTGCGGTTCGAGGTCAGGATCACGATGGGCGGCTCGGGCGCGCGGATGGTGCCGAGCTCGGGGATGGTGACCTGGAAATCGCTCAGCGCTTCCAGAAGGAAGGCCTCGAAAGGCTCGTCGGTGCGGTCGAGCTCGTCGATCAGCAGCACCGGCGCGCCGTGCTCGTCGGGTCGCATCGCCTGCAGCAGCGGCCGCTCGATCAGGTAATCGGCGCTGAAGAGCTCGCGGTTCAGCAGGTCGCGGTCGGCGGACCCCTCGGCCTCGGCGGTGCGGATGGCGATCATCTGGGCCGGGAAGTTCCACTCGTAGACCGCCGAGGCGGTGTCCAGCCCCTCGTAGCATTGCAGGCGGATCAGTCGTCGGTTCAGCCCGGCGGCCAGCGCCTTGGCGATCTCGGTCTTGCCGACCCCGGCCTCTCCCTCGAGAAAGAGCGGACGGCCGAGTTTCAGCGACAGGAAGACGACGGTGGCCAGCGCCCGGCCGCAGACATAGCCCTGCGCGGTCAGCATCTCCTGCACGGCGTCGATGGAGCTGAGATTGGTCATCGAGGTCTCCCTTCGGGCCGCAGAAGGTCACGTCTCGGCGGCGGCGTCAAGCGAGGCCGCGCCCGCGAGGAGCGACAGGCAAGACGACGCGATTTAACGGAAATGCAAGAAAAATGCGCCCACAATTGACCGCATCGCGCGGGGCTGTCATGACTCGGGGCAGCATGCGGGCGCGACGGGTTCCGGAACCGGGGCGGGCAACAGGCGGATCGACAGGATGGACGGCAGGACCGGGGGGCGCGAGCGATGCGGATAACCGCAGTCACCTGCGTCAAGAACGAGGGTCCGTTCCTGCTGGAATGGATTGCCTTCCATCGGCTGATCGGGGTCACCGACTTCCTGGTCTATTCCAACGATTGCAGCGACGGCACCGACCGGCTGCTGGAGGCGCTGGCCGCGCGCGGCGGGCTGGTGCATCTGCCCAACCCGGCGCGGGGGCGCAACTACCAGATGGAGGCGCTGAAACACGCGGCGCGCACCGAGGTCGTGACCCGCGCCGACTGGGTGTGGATCGCCGACGTGGACGAGTTCCTGAACATCCATGCCGGCGCGGGGGACATCGCGGCGCTGATCGCGGCCTGCGGCGATCCTCAGGCGATCTCGGTCAGTTTCCAGTTCTTCGCCAATGACGACGTGGAGGCGTTCGTGGATGCGCCGGTGATCTCGCAGTTCACCCGCTCGCACAATCCCGACATCTGGTGCGGCGAAACCGCGATCGAGGTCAAGACGCTGGTGCGGCGCGATTTTCCGCTGCAGTATTTCGGCGCCCACCGGCCGTTCTTCAAGCGCAACCTGGCCGCAGCGCAGCGCCCGCGCTGGACCGACGGGTCGGGCCGCGAGGTGCCGCACAAGTTCCTGGTCGCCGCCAACCCGCGGCGGATCCGCAAGTTCCCGGCCCGCGGGGCGCGCGATTTCGCCACGCTCAACCATTACGCGCTGCGCTCTCTCGACAGCTACCTGGTCAAGTGCGACCGCGGCGACGTCAACCGCGAGAACCGCGCTTTCGACGACACCTATTGGCGCGAGCGCAACGACCCCGCCTGGGAGGATACCAGCATCGCGCGCCATCTTCCGGCGCTGACCGAGGCGCTGAGGGTGCTGAAATCCGACCCCGAGATCGCCGCCCTGCATGACGAGACGGTCCGCCTGCACCGAGAGAAATGCGCCGAGTTGATGACGCGACCCGGCATCCGCAAGCTGCGCGCGCAGCTGCGCCGCGCCAGCACGCTACCGCCCGAGGAAGAGCGGCTTCTGGCGCGGCTGGGGCTGGCGTCGTGAGTCTGATCGCGGTCAACCTGGGCTTGCCGAAATCCGGCACCACGACGCTCGCCAAGGCGCTGCGGCTGGCCGGGCTGAAGGTCGCCGACCATCGCCTCCGAGGCCGCCAGACCGAGGATCCGGCGCTCAAGGGCGCCTATGTCGCCCAGCTGCTCTATCGCGGCTATTTCGAGACCGGCGATCCGGCGGCGCTGATGCCCGGCATCACCGCGATCTCGGAGATGAGCATGCTGCACGGCGCGCACTCGATCTGGCCACAGACCGACCTGGCGCTGATCGCGGCGCTTCGCAGGCATCATCCGCAGGTGCGTTTCCTGGCCTCGAGCCGCGATCCCTTCGCGATGTCGCAATCCATGCTGGCCTGGTCCAACCTCGGCGAGGCGCGCCTGCCCGCCAGCGCGATTCCGGGCCTGCCGCCCGGGTTCGGCGAGACCTCACGCCAGCGCATGCAGTGGATCGAGGGGCATTACGCCACCCTGCGCCACGTCTTCCGGGGGGACGATGCGTTCCTGGAATTCGACATCGCCGATCCCGGGGCGCCCGCGCGGATCGCCGCCTTCCTGGGCCGGCCCCTGCCCTGGTGGGGGCGGATGAACGCCAATCCCGCCTTTCGGCCGGCCGTCGCCCGCTGATGCGCATCTGGTTGCACATCGGACCGGCGGAGGTCGGCGCGCGCCGGCTGCAGGAGGTGCTGGCGATAAAGCGCGAGAGGCTGCGCCGCATGGGGGTGCTGGTTCCGGGGACGGGCGGGACGGCGGAGGCTTCCTGGCTCTGCCATGCGGCGAAGGAAGAGGATCCCGAGCGGGCAGCGTCCGAGGCCGTCTCGGCGGAGCTGGCCCGCGAGGTCGAAACCCACCGGCCCGAGGCGCTCATCCTCTCCTGCGCCAGCCTCGGCGCATCGCTGCACCGCCGCGCCGAACTGGATCGGCTCAAGGCGATGCTGACCCCGCTGTCGCAGGACATCCGCATCCTCGCCCATGTGGACGACCCGGCGCGGTTGCTGGCCCGTGCCTATGCGGCGCAGGTGATGGCCGGGCGCACGGTGCCGCTGGAGCGCGACCTGGCCCTGGCCGCGCAGCCGGACTGGTGGCGGGCCTGCCTCGAGGCCGGCGCCGATACGCCCTCGCCGGCCGATGGCGCGCCGTTCTGGCTTGATTTCACCGCCCTCACCGCCTTCTGGGAGGGGGCGTTCGGCCCCGGATCGGTCACCCTGCGCCCCTATGACGCCAAGACCTTCGCGACACCGGCCATCGCCAACGAAATCCGCGCGACCTTCGAGCTGCCGGGCGGTCTCGGCAAGGTGCCAAAGGGCGCACCGACAGCACCGCCGTCGGCGGCCTGGCTGGCACGGGCGCGGCAGTTGAACCTTCTGCTGGCGCGGGAGGCCGCGCACCGCCACGCGCCGATTCCGGCGAGCCTCCGGCGCGCCTTCCTGGACGAGATCGCGATCGGCGGGGCGCCCATCGCCCCCGGCGCGCTCGCCGTCGTCTCGCGCCGCTTCGCCGCCGCCAACGCGGCGCTGATCGCCGCCCATCCGGCGCTGACCGAAGCCACCTTTGCGCCGGACCCGTCGCTGCCGGACTGGACCGAGCCGGACCCCGAACGCGGCTTTCGCGCCTCGCAATACCTGCTGGCCTTCCAGCACCGCATCGACCGGGCACAGCGCGCCGCGCGCCGGGCAGAGCGGGCCGAACCGTCGCCGGCACCCGCCGCCGCCCCGCCGCCCGCCTCCGATGCTTGCGACACCCTCGGCCCGGCGGCGCGCCGGCTGATGCCGCCGCGGGCGGTGCAGAATTACGAGATGCTGAAGACCTCGCGCTTCCATCCGCACAACCGGCTGGGTTCGGTGCGCGAGGACGAGGCGGCCGCGCCCTACCCGCCGGTCCCGCCGACCGAACCGCCCGAGGGGTCCACCGGCAAGGTCATCGTCGGCTGCATGAAGGACGAGGCACCCTATATCCTGGAATGGATCGCCCACCACCGCGCCATCGGCGTCGATCACTTCCTGATCTACACCAACGACTGCTCGGACGGCACCGCGCAGATGCTGGACCGGCTGCAGGAGATGGGGCTTGTCCAGCACCGGCGCAACGACGACTGGAAGGGCAAGTCGCCGCAGCAGCACGCGCTCAACCGTGCGCGCAGGGAGCCGGTGATCCGCGACGCCGCGTGGATCCTCCATATCGACGTGGACGAGTTCATCAACGTGCGCACCGGCGCCGGCACGCTGGACGATTTCCTGGCGCGGGTGCCCCAGGCCACCCATGTCGCGATGACCTGGCGGCTTTTCGGCCATAACGACGTCACCCGGCTGGCCGACGAGCTGGTGGTCGAGCAATTCGACACCTGCGCCCCCAGCTTCTGCCCCAAGCCGCACACGGTCTGGGGCTTCAAGACGATGTTCCGCAACATCGGGGCCTACGCCAAGATCAGCTGCCACCGCCCCAACCAGCTGCGCGAGGGGTTCCGCGACAAGGTGACCTGGGTCAACGGCTCGGGCCAGGACATGACCCGCGAGGCGGCCTTGCGCGGCTGGCGCAATTCGTTGCGCTCGATCGGCTATGACCTGCTGCAGCTCAACCACTATGCGCTGCGCAGCGCCGAGAGCTTCCTGATCAAGCGCCAGCGCGGCCGGGCGCTGCATGTCGACCGGGCGATCGGGCTGAACTACTGGATCCGCATGGACTGGTCCGACGCCCGCGATCTCACCATCAAGCGCAACATCCCGCGCCTGCGCGCCGAGCGCGACCGCCTGCTCGCCGACGAGACCCTGGCCCGCTGGCACCGGCACGGGCTGGACTGGCACCGCGCCAAGGCCGACGCGCTCCATGCCGATCCGGAGTTCGCGGCGCTCTACCGGCAGGCGCTCGACGTCAAGCTGTCCGCGCCCGAGCGGGTGGCCTTTTCCCTTGCGCTCGACATGGACAGCTGATGACGTGAACTATGGAGCGTAGTGATCTGAAATTCCTGGCGATCCTCACGGTCCGAAACGAGGGCGCCTTCCTTCTGGACTGGCTGGCGCATCATCGCGCCGTGGGAATCACCGACGTGCTGGTCTTCTCCAACGACTGCCAGGACGGCACCGATGCGATGCTCGACCGCCTGGCGGAGATGGGCTGGCTCACCCATCTTCGCAACGACGGGCCCCACGGCAGCGGAGGCATCCAGTTCACCGCCCTGAAACGCGCGGCGCGGCACGAGCTCACCCGCGCCGCCGACTGGATCCTGGCGCTCGATATCGACGAATTCGTCAATGTCCACGTGGGCGATCACACCCTGCCCGCCCTGCTGGCGGCGCTGCCGGACGCCGATGCCATCACCCTCACCTGGCGGCTCTTCGGCAGCGGCGACCAGCTGCGCTACGAGGATGTCCCGGTCCCCGAGCGCTTCACCGCCTGCGCGCCCGAGCTGATCTTCTGGCCCTGGCGCGCGGCGATGTTCAAGACGCTCTACCGCAATGACGGGACCTATCGCAAACCGGGGGTGCATCGCCCGCGCAGCCCCGACCCCGCGCGCCTGACCCGGGTGCGCTGGTTCGACGGCAGCGGGCGCGAGCTGGGGCATGACTTTCACACCAAGCGGCTCTTCTCGAACTACGGCCAGCCGAATTACGACCTGGTCCAGCTCAACCACTATCCGCTCGGCGCGATGGAAAGCTTCGTGGTCAAGGCCGATCGCGGCCGTGCCGTGCATGCCGGGCAGCGACTCGACGTGGATTACTGGGTCGAGCGGAATTTCAACACCGACACCGATACCAGCATCGCCGCCGTGGCGCCGCTCAGCGCGCCGATCCGCGCGGGGCTGCAGGCCGATCCGGTCCTCGCCGAGTTGCACGCGGCGGCGGTCGCCTGGCGCAAGGCCCGGTTCCTGGCGCTGGTCGAGCAGGAGCCCTGGCGAGCGCTCCTCGCGCGGCTGATGATGACCCCGCCCTCGCGCCCGATCTCGCCCGCCGCGGCCCGGATGCTGACGGGCTATGCGCTCAAGGGGCGCCTGTCTTCGGAAGCCGAGGAGTGAGCGAAAGAGTTTCTTAAAGTTTTCGGCACATCGTCGGGCGATCCCTTCCTCCGCACCCGGAGCCGACCGATGTTCCACGACCCCGACCGCGTGAGTTTCCTGCGCCCCGGGCTGCAGCGCCCGGAATGGCGGCGGCGGCTGACCGCCCCGGCCGGCGCCCGCATCTATTGGCAGCAGCTCGACGCGCGCCACCTGGCCACCTTCACCGACGCGAGCGAATCGCTGCTGGTCACCTTCGAGACCGATCCCGAGCCGGCCGGCGCTCTGCCCACCGCGGCGGCCTACGATCTGGTGCAGCGCCGGGGCTGGTCGCATCTGGGGCTGATCGCGGACGGCGCAACCTGGTTCCGGGCCTCTGCAGTCTACGATTTCTTCGACCAGATGATCGATGACGGGTACTTCGAGGAGTTCGCCCGGGTGCTCTTCCTGGGCGCCGGGCCGGCCGGATATGCCGCCGCCGCCTTCTCGGTTTCGGCGCCCGGCGCCACGGTGCTGGCGCTCCAGCCGCAGGCGACGCTCGACCCCGACCTTGCGGGCTGGGACGACCGGTTTGTGCAGATGCGCCGCGCCGGGTTCTCCGACCGGTTCGGCTATGCGCCCGACATGCTCGACGCGGCCGAGCGCGCCTTCGTGGTCTACGACCCGCTGGAGCGGTTCGACGCGATGCATGCCGCGCTCTTCCACCGACCCAACGTGACGCGCCTGCGCGCGCCCGGCCTCGGCCCGGACCTCGAGAGCAGCCTTGCGGCAATGGGGCTTCTCGATCCGCTCCTGACGCTCGTCGGGCGCGGTGCGCTGACACCGCCCGTTTTCCACCGGCTGATGCGGGCGCGCCGCGATCATCCGCCCTATCTGCGCCGGTTGATGGTCCGTCTCGACGCTGCCGGGAGGCCGGGTCTGACCGAAAGACTCTGCCGCAACGTGACCGCGCGGATGACCGCCCCGAAGTTCCAGCGCCGGCTCGACGCACTGACCCGCCAGCCCGCAGACCGCGCGCCCGACCGCTGAACGGGGCGGCACATCGTGCGAGGCCGAGGACAAGCCGCCCTCTGGTCCGGCGCGCGGCGCTGTGCTAGCGGGGGGCCATGAGTGACACGCTGATCCTCCGGCGCCCCGACGACTGGCACCTGCACCTGCGCGACGGCGCCGTGCTGCGCGCGGTCCTGCCCGAGACCGCGCGGCATTTCGCCCGCGCCATCGTGATGCCGAACCTGGTGCCGCCGGTGGTCACCGGTGCCCAGGCCGCCGCCTATCGCGACCGCATCCTGGCCGCGCTGCCCGAGGGCATGACCTTCGAGCCGCTGATGACGCTTTACCTGACCGAGGACACCAACCCCGAGGACGTGGCCAGCGCTGCCGCCAGCGGGCTGGTGCGCGCCGTCAAGCTCTATCCCGCCGGGGCCACGACGAACTCGGCCAGCGGGGTCGCGGATTTCGACAGGGTGCGCGGCGTGCTCGAGCGGATGGCCGGAATCGGCCTGCATCTCTGCGTGCATGGCGAGGTCACCGACCCCGAGATCGACATCTTCGACCGCGAGGCGGTGTTCATCGACCGGGTGCTCGACCCGATCCGCCGCACCACGCCCGGGCTGCGGGTGGTGATGGAGCATATCACCACCTCGGGCGCGGCCGACTACGTGCGCGCGGCCCCCGCCGATCTGGCGGCGACCATCACCACCCATCACCTGGTGATCAACCGCAACCACATCCTGGTCGGCGGCATCCGTCCGCACTACTACTGCCTGCCCGTCGCCAAGCGCGAAAGCCATCGGCTGGCGCTGCTGGACGCGGCGCTCTCGGGGGATGCGCGCTTCTTCCTGGGCACCGACAGCGCCCCGCATGTCGATGCGAACAAGCAAAGCGCCTGCGGCTGCGCCGGCTGTTTCACCGCGACCAACACGCTCTCGATCCTCGCCGAGATCTTCGAGCGGGAGGGCGCGCTGGACCGGCTGGAGGGTTTCACCTCGCGCTTCGGCGCCGCCTTCTACGGGATGGCGCCGAACGATGGAACGCTGACGCTGACCCGCGGCGACGCCCTGCGCCTGCCGGAGAAGATCGAGACCGAAGACGGGCCGGTGACGGTGTTCGATCCCGGCTTTCCCCTGCACTGGCGCGTGACGCCCTGACCCGCGCCCCGGACCGAGGAGCCGCCCGATGATCCCTTCCGCCTTCCCCCCTTCCGAGGAAATGGCCCGCCTGACAGCCGGGATGCTGCTCGAGGTCGGCGCGGTGCACCTGAACGCCGAGACGCCCTTCACCCTCGCGAGCGGCTTGCCGAGCCCGACCTATATCGACTGCCGCAAGCTGATCTCCTACCCGCGCATCCGCTCGGTGCTGATGGATTTCCTCACCGTGACGGTGCTGCGCGGGGCCGGGTTCGAGGCCTTCGACACCGTCGCGGGGGGCGAGACCGCCGGCATTCCCTTCGCGGCGCTGGTCGCCGAGCGGATGGGCCTGCCGATGATCTACGTGCGCAAGAAGCCCAAGGGCTACGGCCGCAACGCGCGAATCGAGGGCGTGATGGCCGAGGGCGACCGGGTGCTGCTGATCGAGGACCTGACCACCGACGGCGGCAGCAAATTGAGCTTTGTCGACGCGATTCGCGACACTGGCGCGACCTGCGCGCACACCGCCGTGATCTTCTCCTACGGCATCTTCCCGGAGACCGAAAAAACCTTGGGCGATCATGGGGTTTCCCTGCACCACCTGTGCACCTGGTGGGACGTGCTGGAGGCGGCCAGAATCTCACGTGTATTTTCAGAATCAACACTCGCTGAGGTAGAATCATTCCTGCGCGCACCGCGCGCCTGGCAGGCCGCCAGACAGGCAGAATGACGCCGAGGGAAGAATTAATATCCCCACATCCATGGCGGGAAAACCGCAAGATGTTGACGGATGGCCCCAAGTCGCGTCAATATGGTGTGGACGTCGGATAGTCACAGACTATCCACAGAAAGATACAATTTGCACCATCCGCGCCGGCTCGGCTAAGAGCCTGTGCCTACGGACCGACCGTGCAGAAGCCGGCGGACAGACCGCGAAAACGCGGCGGGCGATTGAGGGGCAACATGAACGAGATCACCAGCATCGAGACGCGCCGGACCGAGGCCGCGGCGAGCGAGACGATGCCCCATTCGGTCGAGGCCGAGCAGCAGCTTCTGGGCGCGATCCTGACCAACAACGATGTCTATGACCGGATCGCCTCGATCATCGGGCCGCAACATTTCTATGACCCGGTCCATGCCCGCATCTACGAGATCGCCGCCGCCCGCATCGCCAAGAACGCGCTGGCCTCGCCGGTCACCATCAAGGCCTTCATGGAGGATGACGAAGGGCTGAAGGAACTGGGCGGGCCGGCCTATCTGGCGCGCCTCGCCGGGGCGGCGATCAGCGCTTTCGCGGTGCGCGACTATGCGCAGATGATCTATGACCTGGCGATCCGGCGAGAGCTGATCGGGCTGGGCCGCGAGATCAGCGAGAAGGCCGCCCGGGTCGACGTGTCGAGCGAGCCGAAGGAGCAGATCGTCGAGGCCGAGCAGCAGCTTTACAAGCTCAGCGAGCAGGGCCAGGTCGAAAGCGGATTCCAGAGCTTTCTCAAGGCCGTGACGGACGCCGTCAATGTCGCCAACGCGGCCTATCAGCGCGAGGGCGGGCTGGCCGGCGTCTCGACCGGGCTGATCGACATGGACAAGAAGCTGGGCGGCCTGCACCGCTCGGACCTCCTGATCCTGGCCGGGCGCCCGTCGATGGGCAAGACCTCGCTGGCCACCAACATCGCCTTCAACATCGCCAAGAGCTACAAGCGTGGCCGCACCGCCGACGGCGGCGAGGGCACGATCGACGGCGGTGTCGTGGGGTTCTTTTCACTGGAGATGAGTGCCGAGCAGCTCGCCGCGCGGATCCTGTCAGAAGCATCTGAAGTGCCATCAGAACAGATCCGTCGCGGCGATCTCACCGAGGCCGAGTTCCGCCGTTTCGTCGACGCGGCCAAGGCGCTGGAGGCCTGCCCGCTCTATATCGACGACACCCCCGCCCTGCCGATCAGCCAGCTGGCGGCGCGGGCGCGGCGGCTCAA
>JAGRMU010000014.1:0-646 GCA_020441165.1 Sedimentitalea sp. | reverse complement strand
GCCACCGCCAAGGACAGCCGGGTCAACGAGGTCTCCGAGATCACCCAGGGGCTGAAGGCCATCGCCAAGGAGCTGGACATCCCGGTGATCGCGCTCAGCCAGCTGTCGCGGCAGGTCGAGAACCGCGAGGACAAGCGCCCGCAGCTCAGCGACCTGCGCGAATCCGGCTCGATCGAGCAGGATGCCGACGTGGTGATGTTCGTCTTCCGCGAGGAATACTATGTCGAGCGCGAGAAGCCCTCGGACGAGAAGCTCGAGGAGATGGCCGCCTGGCAGGACCGCATGGAGCATCTGCACGGCAAGGCCGAGGTGATCATCGGCAAGCAGCGCCACGGCCCCATCGGCAGCGTCGAGCTCAGCTTCGAGGGCCGCTTCACCCGCTTCGGAAACCTGGTCAAGCCCTGGCAGCAGGCCGGCGACCGGGAGTTCTGATCTTGGGCATCGCCGGGTTCATGCTGGCCTACAAGCGGGTCTGGGAAGGCCGGGACTCGGCCGGGTTCGCGGCGCTCTTCACCGCGCACGGGCGCTATCACAACACCCCCTTCGCGGTGCAGGAAGGCCCCGAGCAGCTGCGTGCCTATTGGGACCGCATCCAGCTGCAGCGCGATATCGCCCTCACCTACGAGGTGCTCAGCGAGACCGACAC
>JAGRMU010000636.1:1202-1598 GCA_020441165.1 Sedimentitalea sp. | reverse complement strand
CTGGAATGCGACGACTGCATGGCCCGTCCGCGCCCCTGGAGCCGGGGCCGCACCGCGATCCTCTACCGCGATCTCGGCCGCCGGATGGTGCTGGCCCTCAAGCATGGCGACCGGCCCGAGATCGCCAACCCGGCGGCGCTGTGGATGGCGCGGGCGGCGCGGCCGATCCTCTCGGACGGGCTGCTGATCGCGCCGGTGCCGCTGCACTGGAGCCGGTTCCTCAAGCGCCGTTACAACCAGTCGGCGCTGCTTGCCCAGGCGCTGGCGCGCAAGACCGGGCTGGCCTGCTGCCCCGACCTGCTGCTGCGCCCGGCGCGCACCCGCGTCCAGGACGGCAAGCCCGCCGCCGAGCGTTTCGCGGATCTGGACGGCGCCATCGCGGTGCATCCGAAACGC
>JAGRMU010000636.1:0-1104 GCA_020441165.1 Sedimentitalea sp. | reverse complement strand
GCGGATGTTTTCGTGGTGGCACTGGCGCGCGTTGCAAAGGACGCCTAAATCCCCGACAGTTGCGAGACGAACCGGGGAGCCGACATGCCACAGGTCGAGATCTACACATCGCCGTTCTGCGGCTATTGCCATGCCGCCAAGCGGCTGCTGACCCAGAAGGGCGTCGCCTTTTCCGAGATCGACCTGGCCGCGCATCCCGAGCGCCGCGCCGAGATGGTCCAGCGCGCGAGCGGAGGCCGCACCGTGCCGCAGATCTTCGTCGGCGAGACCCATGTCGGCGGCTGCGACGATCTCTATGCGCTGGAGAGCGCCGGCAAGCTCGACCCGCTGCTGGCCGCGCCATGAGGGCGGCGCTGATCCAGCTGACTTCCGGGGACGACCCGCAGGCCAACCTGCCGGTGACGCAAGCGCTGATCGCCGAAGCCGCGGCGGCGGGCGCCGGCTTCGCGCTGACCCCGGAGGTGACCAACTGCGTCTCGGGCAGCCGCAGCCGGCAGACCGCGGTGCTGCGGCACGAGGAGGACGACCCGACCCTGGCCGCGCTGCGCGCGCAGGCGGCCGATCTGGGGATCTGGCTGCTGATCGGCTCGCTGGCGCTGAAGACCGACGATGCCGACGGGCGCTTTGCCAATCGGTCCTTCCTGATCTCGCCCGAGGGCGGGATCGTGGCGCGCTATGACAAGATCCACATGTTCGACGTGCAGGTGACGCCGGAGGAGACCTATCGCGAATCGGAGGGCTTCCGCCCCGGCGACCGGGCGGTGGTGGCGGACGCGGGTTTCGGCCGGATCGGCCTCTCGGTCTGCTATGACATCCGGTTTCCGCATCTCTATCAGGCGCTGGCCCGGGCCGGGGCGCGGATCCTGACCATTCCGGCGGCCTTCTCGCCGGTGACCGGCGCGGCGCATTGGCAGCCGCTCTTGCGCGCCCGCGCCATCGAGACCGGCTGCTACGTGCTGGCCCCGGCGCAGACCGGGCGGCACGCGGCGACGGAAGGCCGGGCGCGCACCACCCACGGGCACAGCATGGCCGTCTCGCCCTGGGGCGAGGTGCGGGTCGATGGGGGCACCGAGCCCGGCGTGCACCTGGTCGCGCTCGACGACG
>JAGRMU010000635.1 GCA_020441165.1 Sedimentitalea sp. | reverse complement strand
GATGTTGTCGCTGGAAGCCGAGGAATTGGCGGCGGCCATGGCCCATTACGAGACCTACCTGCGCGAGGCCAAACTGGACGACCGCGAAGGGCACGACAAGGAGGACATCGCCGGCGCCCGCGAATATGCGGATCTCGCGGCGGCCTTCGATCACCCGGTGCATACCCATCACGCCAAGATCGACGCGCTCGAGAACATGGATTTCTCGGTGACCGACACGGTGCGCCCGGGCGCCGCCGTCTCCTTCGGCGGGCGGCATTTCGTGGTGGCGGTCTCCACGGCGCGGTTCGACTGCAAGGGGCGCACCTACATGGGCATCTCGACCCAGAGCCCGATCTTCCGCGCGCTCGACGGCCTGCAGGCCGGCGACACCTTCACCCATAACGGCCGCGACTACACGCTGGACGAGGTGATCTGACGGCTCAGGCGATCGAGCGGCGGGCGCTGCGCTCGGGTACGATCTGCTGGGCGATGCCGGCGAAGAGCAGGTAGAGGCTGGTCACCACCAGGCCCCAATGCGCCCAGCTCTCGGGGTGGAAGTCGACCCAGGCCGCCCAGCCGGCGAAGAAGGTCCAGGCCAGCGCCATCGGCAGGGTGAGATTGCGCCAGCGCTGGGTGCGCACCGGGTGCACGAATTTCAGCGGCAGGAACATCGCCACCGCCAGGGCCGAGACCAGCGCCAGGCTGACCCAGAAGTTCGGCTCGAGCGCGAAGATCACCAGCACCACCATGTTCCAGCAGCCGGGAAAGCCCGAGAACGAGTTGTCCTTGGCCTTCATCCGGGTGTCGGCGAAATACATGGCGCTGGCGAAGGTGATGACGATGATCGCTGCCCAGCCGGTCCAGCCGTCCATCAGCCCCGACTGGAAGAGGGCGAAGGCGGGGATGAACACGTAAGTCAGATAGTCGATGATCAGGTCGAGGAGCACGCCGTCGAATTCCGGCGCGTAATGCTTGACGTGGTGGCGCCGCGCCAGCGGTCCGTCGATGCCGTCGACGAAGAACGCCACCACCAGCCACAGGAACATCAGGCTCCACTTGGTCTCTGCGGCGGCGAGCATTGCCAGCATGGCGAACAC
>JAGRMU010000634.1 GCA_020441165.1 Sedimentitalea sp. | reverse complement strand
TCCGGCCAAGGCCTGACCGCCGCGCCGGTCCGCCGCGCGGCTGCGCCGGTTTCCGCATGGATCGAAGCCGTGGCGCACCATCAGGGGTGACTCGTCGCCGGCGATCCGCGACAATGCCGCGCAGCGGGCGCCGGAGCGTCCGGATTTCGCGGAAGGGGCAGAGACATGCCACAGGACAGATCCATCCGGACGACCGCAGGGCGCGGCCGGCTCTATGACAGCGTGCTGGACACGATCGGCAACACCCCGGCGATCCGGGTCAACAACATCGAGGCCGGCGGCGCCACCATCTATGTGAAGGCCGAGTTCTTCAATCCCGGCGGATCGGTCAAGGACCGGCTGGCGGTGAACATCATCGAGGCCGCCGAACGCGCGGGCGCGCTGAAGCCGGGCCAGACCGTGGTCGAGGCGACCAGCGGCAATACCGGGATTGGCCTCGCGATGGTCTGTGCCCAGAAGGGCTATCCGCTGGTGGTGACCATGGCCGAGACTTTCTCGGTCGAGCGCCGCCGCCTGATGCGGATGCTGGGCGCCAAGGTGGTGCTGACCCCCAAGGCCGAGAAGGGCTTCGGCATGTACCGCAAGGCGGTCGAGCTGGCCGACACGCACGGCTGGTTCCTGGCGCGCCAGTTCGAGACCGAGGCCAATGCCGACATCCACGCGGCCACCACCGCGCGCGAGATCCTCGCCGATTTCGACGGTGCGCGGCTCGATTGCGTGGTCACCGGCTATGGCACCGGCGGCACGGTCTCGGGACTGGGGCGGGTGCTGCGCAAGGCGCGTCCCGACACCCGGATCGTGCTGACCGAGCCGGCCAATGCCCAGCTTGTCGGCAGCGGCCACGCGCAGGAGCGCGGCAGCGGCAACGCCCCCGCGGTCAGCCACCCGGCCTTCGAGCCGCACCCGATCCAGGGCTGGACCCCGGATTTCATCCCCGCCGTGCTGCAGGAGGCGATCGACGGCGCCTATTACGACGAGCTGATCCCGGTGGCCGGCGCCGAGGGCATCAGATGGGCGCGCGAGCTGGCCCGCCGCGAAGGCATCTTCACCGGCATCTCGGGCGGCGCCACCTTCGCCGTGTCCCTTTCCGT
>JAGRMU010000633.1:1231-1915 GCA_020441165.1 Sedimentitalea sp. | reverse complement strand
AGGCGCGAGCCGGCGATGCAGCTCTGCCCGGTCGAGGAGAACACCCCGAACATCACCCCGGCCACCGCCAGGTCGATGTCGCAATCCTCCAGCACGATGGTCGGCGACTTGCCGCCCAGCTCCAGCGAGACCGGCATCAGCTTGTCGGCGGCCTGGCGGGCCAGCATCCGGCCGGTCTCGGTGCCGCCGGTGAAGCTGACGCGCCCGATGGCGGGATGCTCGACCAGCAGGGTGCCGATCTCGCGCCCGGCCCCGGGCAGCACCGAGAAGAGGCCCGCGGGCAGTCCAGAGGCCTCGACGATCCGCGCCAGTTCCAGTGCCACCAGCGGCGACCAGGAGGCGGGCTTGAGCAGCACCGCGTTGCCCGCCGCCAGCGCCGGCGCGACCTTCTGCGCGTCCGAGGCGATGGGCGAGTTCCAGGGCGTGATCGCCGACACCAGGCCCAGCGGCTCGTGGACCGAGAGGGTCAGGTAGTCGCCGCGCGGCACGGTCAGCGCGTCGTCCAGCGTCTCGAGCGCGGCGCCGAAATAGCGGAAGGTGCCCGCCGCCGAGGCCGCCAGCGCCCGCGTCTCGGTCAGCGTCTTGCCGGTGTCGCGGCTCTGGATGAAGGCGATGCGGTCGCGCGCCGCCTCGATCCCGTCGGCGATGCGATAGAGATAGCGCGCGCGCTCATGCGCCTTGAGG
>JAGRMU010000633.1:703-1044 GCA_020441165.1 Sedimentitalea sp. | reverse complement strand
CGAAATCGGTCATCGCCGCGCCGCCACCGGGCGAGGTTCCTTGCGCGCGCATCGGCTCAGGCCTCCTTGCCGGCGGCGCCGGCGGGCGGGCCGGCGAAGCTCTCGGCGAAGGGGCCGATGGCGCACATGTCGACCTCGATCAGGCGCGGGCCGGGCGCGGCGAGGGCCGCGTCCAGCGCCGGCGCGAAATCGTCCACCGCGCCGATGCGCGTGTGCGGCATGCCGATCGACGCGCAGAAGCCCGCGAATTCCGGCACCGCGACTTTCGAGTAATGGCGCCGGCTGCCGTATTGCGCGTCCTGGATGTTCTCGATCACCCCGTAGGCCTGATCGTTCATCAG
>JAGRMU010000633.1:0-547 GCA_020441165.1 Sedimentitalea sp. | reverse complement strand
ACGCCCTGGCGCGGCGTGACCAGCGGCACGAAGCGGTTGCCGAAGGTCGAGTTCGAGATGGTCACGTCGCGCACCCAGGGGTGGCCGCCCTCGGCCACCCGCTCGGCCAGCGCCTGCGCCACGATCCCGTAGGGGCCCAGCACGTCACGCAGCCGCCCCTCGCCCTGCGCCCGCGCCCGGGCGATGTCGAACACCAGGTTCGGGTCGACGTCGAGCGTCTCGGGCAGCCGCGCCAGGATCCGCGCCAGCGTGTCCGCCGCGTCGCCATGCACGAAAAGGTCCACCGGGTAGTTGCGCCCGCCCTGCGCGGCATCGGCGTCGATCTGGATCAGCGTGCCGGGCAGCGGCATGGCGTTGTTGCGCGTCTCGTTGCCGCGCAGGCGCGAGCCGACCACCACCATCAGGTCGCAACCGGCATAGAGCTCGGCCGCGTCGGGGGTCATGTTGAACGCCCCCAGCGTGCCGCGCTCGGTATCGGCCACCACGCCCCGGCCATGGGTCGAGGTCACCACCCCCACGCCGCGCCGCAGGAGCTCGCGCGCCTCGG
>JAGRMU010000151.1 GCA_020441165.1 Sedimentitalea sp. | reverse complement strand
ACGATCGGGCCGGCGCCGATGATCATGATCGACTTGATGTCGGTTCTCTTCGGCATCCTGCGGTCCCTTTCCTCGGCAGCGGCGCGGGCAGCCCGCGGGCGCCCAAATTGTTCCGCGTTATAGGGATGGGAAGGGCAGGTGCAAGGCCAATTGGCACGGCGATCGCGGCGACGCGGCGACAGGGCGCAGCGCCGCCGCGTGCCGGGCGGTCATTCGGCGGCGTCGCGCATCCGCGCCGGCGGCGCCGTGTCGTGATAGAGATAGTCGCGGGTCAACGGCACCGCGTCGCGCCGATGCGCCAGCTGGAACTGGAACACCGCCTGGCGCTGCTCCTCGAAGGCCAGGATGCAGACGGTCAGGTAATAGCGCCACATGCGGATGAACCGGTCGTCATAGAGCCGCCGGACCTCCGCCAGGTTTGCGTCGAACCGTGCCAGCCAGTGGCGCAGGGTCATCGCGTAATGCAGGCGCCAGACCTCGATATCCATGTGCCAGAGGCCCGAGCGCTCGATGGGGCCGGCCAGCTCCGAGAGCGACGGGACATAGCCGCCCGGGAAGATGTACTTGTGGATCCAGGGCGAATGCGCCATCGGCGGCGCGCAGCGCCCGATGGTGTGGATCAGCGCGATGCCGTCCTCGGACAAGAGCCTCGCAACCTGGCTGAAATAGGTGTCGTATTGCGGCGCGCCCACATGTTCCAGCATGCCGACCGAGACGATGCGGTCGAACCGCTCGGTGAGGTCGCGGTAGTCCTGCAGGCGGAACGCGACGCGATCCTCCAGCCCCTCCTCCTCGGCGCGGCGTCGGGCCGTGGCCAGCTGGTTCTCGGAGAGCGTCACCCCGGTCACAAGCGCGCCGTGATCGCGCGCCAGGGTCAGCGCCATGCCGCCCCAGCCGCAGCCGATGTCGAGCACGCGCATCCCCGGTTCGATCCGCAGCTTGGCGGCGATATGGGCCTTCTTGGCGGCCTGCGCCTCGTCCAGCGTCATGCCCGGATCGCTGAAATAGGCGCAGCTGTATTGCATGTCGCGGTCCAGAAACAGCGCGTAGAGCCGATCCGACAGGTCGTAGTGATGGGCGACGTTGCGGCGCGCGGTCAGCGGCGTGTTGCGCAGCGCCCAGTCGCGCAGCCTGAACCGCGCCCGGCCCGCCATCCGCACCCAGGCCGGGAAGGCATCGGGGCGCAGGTTGCGCAGAAGCAGGCGCACCAGCCCCTCCAGATCGTCGCCCGCGACCCGCAGGGCGGCGTTCATGTAGGCCTCGCCGAAGGCCAGCTCGGGGCTCAGGCAGAGCGCCCGCAGCGTCGCGGTATCGGCGATCTCGATGGCGTGTTCGGGGCCGGTCCCGGCGCCCGCGCCATAGCTGCGGATCTCGCCATCGGGAAAGGTGACGGTCAGCCGCCCGATGCGGATCAGGCGGCGCAACATCCTGTCAAAGCTGTTTTTCCACATGAGCCTCGATCTCGTCTTCTGCCCTGCCCGGCGCCGGACCGGCGTGCGGAATTCCGGCAAACGCGCGCGGGCGGGCCTTGGTTCCCGCAAAACGCCGCCCCGGCGGGCGCTTCCCCTTGACTTCCCGGGGCCGGCACGGTGTATCGGCGCGATCTCTCTGACCGCCCGAAGGGACCCGCGCCATGCACGCCTATCGCAGCCACACCTGCGCCGCATTGACTGCCGCCGATGTCGGCAAGACCGTCCGCCTGTCGGGCTGGGTGCACCGCGTGCGCGATCATGGCGGGGTTCTGTTCATCGATCTGCGCGATCATTACGGCATCACCCAGGTGCTTTGCGACGGCGACAGCCCGGTCTTCGCCGAGGTCGAGACGCTGCGCGCCGAATGGTGCATCCGCATCGACGGCGAGGTCAAGGCCCGCGATGCCGATCTGGTCAACCCCAAGCTGCCCACCGGCGAGATCGAGGTCTATATCCGCGACATGGCGGTGCTGGGCGCGGCCGCCGAGCTGCCGTTGCAGGTCTTCGGCGACCAGGAGTACCCTGAGGAAACCCGCCTGCGCTATCGCTATCTCGACCTGCGCCGCGAGGCGATGCAGGCCAACATGACGCTGCGCTCGGACGTGGTCGCCTCGATGCGGCGGCGGATGTGGGACCAGGGCTTCCGCGAGTACCAGACGCCGATCATCACCGCCTCCTCGCCCGAAGGCGCGCGCGATTTCCTGGTGCCCTCGCGCCTGCATCCGGGCAAGTTCTACGCGCTGCCCCAGGCGCCGCAGATTTTCAAACAGCTCATCATGGTGTCGGGCTTCGACCGTTATTTCCAGATCGCGGCGTGTTTCCGCGATGAGGATGCGCGCGCCGA
>JAGRMU010000632.1 GCA_020441165.1 Sedimentitalea sp. | reverse complement strand
GGATGTTGTCCAGCCGGTCGGCGATGCGCGCCGCGTCGTGCAGGTCCTGCACCGTCGAGTTGCGATAGGTCCGCGTCTCCAGATCGACCAGATGCACCGCCGCCCCGGCGGTGCCGTAATGGACGCGGGTGCCCGAGAGGTCGAGATCGTGGCGCGAATCGCGGCCGAAGAGGGTCAGGCTGCGGTTGGCCTTCGCCACCGTGTCCTCGACCAGCGCGCGGGGAAAGCGGAGGCGCCCGTCGGTGCCGAGGATGGCGCCGGCGCGGGTCAGATGGCGGATGCCGCTCTCCGGCGCATCGGCCAGGCCGATCTCCTCGAGCGCGTCGAGCGCCGCCTGGTGGATGCGGGCCATGCCCGCCTCGGTGAGCGGGCGATAGCTGCCCCCCGAAAGACCGGCGCGCACCGGGCGCAGATGGTCGGCGAGCGGGGCGGCACGGGCGGCCCGGCGGGCGGCGCGCCCGCCGGAGCGGGAAGGGGCGGTGATCGGTGCGGTCATGATGCAGGGTCCGGAAGAAGGGAAGATCGGGGCGGCGACGGGGTCAGCGCGCCCCGGGCCGGCCCCGCGCGGCCCGTCCCCGCGCCGCGCCGATGGTGCGGCAGATCAGGGCAATCTTGCTGTCTTCGCCTTGCATCCGGGTCTCGCGGAGGTCGCGGCCTTGCGCCGCTCTTCGCCCCGCATTTGGCCGCAGACCCGCCCCAAGTCTGTCCCGTTTGCGACCCAGGTCGTTTTCGGCCTGCGCGGCGATGCCCGCCGCGCCCGGTCCCCTCAGCGCGCCGCCTCGGCGCGGCTCGCGGCGAAGCGGCAGAGCGTGGTCAGCGCGGCGGCGAATTCCTCGTCGGCGATGGTCATCGCCACCCGGATGTGCCCCGCGGCGGCGCGCCCGAAGCTCTCGCCCGGCATCACCGCGATCCGGTGCGCGTCGAGCAGGGCATTGGCGAACCCCTCGCCGCTCATCCCCGTCGCGCGGATGTCCAGCATCAGGTACATCGCGCCCTGCGAGGGCACCGCGCCGACCGCGTTCTGGCCGGCGAGGATGTCCGCCGCCAGCGCCCGGCGGCGGGCGAAGGGGGCGGCGATGCGCTCCTCGAGCGCCGCGCCTTCCCCCAGCGCGAAGATCGCCGCGTCCTGAACGAAGCCCGGCACCCCGTAGGTGGTGTGGGTGGCCAGCAGGATCAGGTTGGCGATGGCCTCGGGCGGGCCCACCACCCAGCCGATGCGCGAGCCGGTCATCGCGTGGGATTTCGACATCGAGCCGACCACCAGCGTGCGCTCGGCCATGCCGGGCAGGGCGCGGGGCGAGAGGTGCGTCCCTTCCCAGACTTGCGTGTCATAGACCTCGTCCGAGATCAGCCAGAGGTCGCGCCGCACGCAGACCTCGGCGATGGCGCCCAGGGTCTCGGGCGCATAGACCACGCCGGTGGGATTGTTGGGCGAGTTGACCAGCAGCGATTTCGCCCCGGTCTCGGCGGCGGCCATGTCGATGGCCGCGGCGCGCGGCTGGAACGCGTCCTCGGCCCGGGCGGTGACCGCATGCGGCAGCGCCCCGACAGCGCGGATCGTGCCCGGATAGGTGGCGTAATAGGGATCGATGAAGAGCGCGGTGTCGCCCTCGCCGCAGGCGGCGTGATGGGTGGCGAAAAGCCCGGCCTGGCCGCCCGGCGTGATCAGCACGTTGGCGCGGCTGGTTGGCACCCCGGTGCGCGCGGCGATCCGCGCGGCCACCGTGTCGCGCAGCGCGCCGGTACCCGGCACCATCGCATAGCCGGTATGCCCGCCCATGGCCGAGGCATGCATCGCCTTCAGGATCGCCGGATCGGTGCGGATGTCATGCTCGCCGATGGTCAGCTCGGTCACCGTCTCGCCGGCGGCGATCATCGCCCGGGCGCGGTTGAACACGTCCCAGCCGTCCGAGCCGCCGCCCGTGAGGTGGGTGATGCGATGTGAGAGTTTCATGGCGGGCCTCCGGATGGGATCCGGCGGAGAGGCGCAGAGCCGGCGCGATTCGTCAATCTTGGCGCGGCGGCAAGGCGGCCTGCGCCTTGCGGGTCAGGCTGGCGCGGATCAGGTCATAGGAGACATGGAGGCGGTGGCGCAGCTCGTCCTCGGGCGCGTC
>JAGRMU010000631.1 GCA_020441165.1 Sedimentitalea sp. | reverse complement strand
TGGGCATGTGCACCGCGGTCAAGCCCAACAGCTACGTGGTGGTGCCCAACGGCGATCTGCACAAGTGCTGGGACACGGTGATGGACCCGAACCGCCGGGTCGGCAGCGTGATCGGCGCGCCGCGCCGCAAGGACGCCGCCACCGAGGCGCTCTGGACCGGCTGGTCGCCCTTCGACAACCCGGTCTGCGGGGACTGCAAGCTGCTGCCCAGCTGCGGCGGTGCCTGCGCCTTCAAGTTCGTTCACAACGATTATGCCTCGGGCGAGGCCGGCAAGCTGCCCTGTCCGAGCCTGAAATTCAACATGGCCGAACAGCTGTTCCTGCGCGCCAGGGCACGCGGTTTCGTCACGGACGAGGACTGGCACCCGACCCGTAGCCGCACCGTCGGCGAGGACGGGATGCTGACCGGCGCGCGGCACACGCTGGCCTCGGTCGGGGCCGCCTATCACGCGCTGAACGATATCCGGCCCGCGCCGGACTGACGACCGGGGCCGGTTCTGGCCCCGCCACGATGCGCCGGTCCGGATTTCAGGACCCGCGCGGCACCGGAAAGACCATTTGATGCATGACCTCTTTCCTTCTCTGGCCTGCACGGCGGACACGGTTCCGCCCACCAAGGCCCGATCTCCCGGACGGACCGGCCCATCGGTCACGCCCGGCGCCGAGAGGCTGGTGGCAGGATTGCGCCGCCAGTCCGGCAGCGCGGACCGATCCGGTCCCGCTCCGTCCGACATTGCGGATTTCGGCGACACCATCCCGCAGTGGCACGCCAATTTTCGGGCGGTGCCGGTCTGCCGGGCTTTCTGTTACCGGACCACCTGCCTACCGACCGCCGGACGTGCCTTTGCACGCGATCGCGGACGGCGGCCCCGGACGCCGCGCGCGCCGGGATGCCGAGGGACATCATGCCCAGGCGGCGCGGACCGGCCCCCCAATTCCATATGGAGACCGATAACATGACACGTCTTGCAAACCTGCTGTCCACCTTCACCGCGTTTGGCGCCCAGAGCGCCGAGGTCGAGGAGTTCATCCCGCTGACCGAGGCCGAGGCCGCCATGATCCGGGGCGGCATGCCGCCCTTCGATCCGGCCCAGGAAGAGAACTCGGGCGACGAGGGCGACGAGGGCGATGAGGGTAACGAGGACGACGAAGGCGACGAGGGCAACGAAGCCAACGAAGGCAACGAGCCCTTCCTTTTCGACGAGGGCAACGAGGGCAACGAGATCGCTCCGCCCGCCGATGGCACGGA
>JAGRMU010000630.1 GCA_020441165.1 Sedimentitalea sp. | reverse complement strand
TGTGGATGTATATGTACCCCTCCTGATTGCAACGCCTGATCTGGTCGAGTTCGAGTTTTGCAATTGCGGACGTATATCCGGCTTTGTTAAGCTGCCCGATACTTCGTCGCAGCAAGCCCCGATGGATTTCCGCGTGCTTTCTCCTCAATGCTCCCGAGGCATCGGCAGGCGCCGTGCCGGTCCACACATCAGGTTCAGAAAGCGATGGGAGCGACCCTTTCACCATCCCCAGCCAAGTTGCTGCAATTTCTCGGGCGCGACGGCCTTGTTGATCAGTCTCTTCGGTAGCCTCAGCCGACTGCAGCGCCGCGCGTCGGATCGTATTCTTCGTTCCGCGCAAGGACAGACCAAATGATCCTCGCGTTCTTGTTGGCCAGCGCGACAGCTACAACATTCGGATGCCGCCTCTCGCGCAACCGGCCGATCCAAAGACTTCTCGCATCCGTCTTGCCATAGGCTTTACCCAGAACTGCTCGGGCACCATGGATCATCAATGTCCGCAGGTAGCGGTCACCGCGCTTGCTGATACCGAAAAGCCGGGCCTTGCCGCCGCTCGATCTTTGTCTGGGAACCAGCCCGAGCCAAGCCGCGAACTCCCGCCCATTCCGGAAGCAACTCTGGTCGCCGGCCGCTGCGACCAAGGCCGTCGCCGTGATCGGTCCGATCCCTTCGATCCGGCCGATCCGCTGGCAGGCTTCATTCGACCGGAACAGAACCCGGATCCTGCTGTTGAAGGAGGCGATGCGCTTGTCGAGTTCCCCCAACTCCTCCCGGGTTTCGATCACGAGTTCGCGGATCATATCCGGCACGCCGTCATCTCTACGGCACCCATGCACGATTTGCCGAAGGGCCTGGCGTAGACGGCTGATGTCGCGGGCGATCACAACGCCATGTTCGGCCAGCAAGCCTCGGATCTGGTTCACAAGCCGCGTCCGATCCGAGATCAGCCTCTGCCGGATGCGGTGGACAGCTTGTATCTCCAACTGTCCCGGTGATTTCTGTGGAACGAACCGCATCGAGGGACGGCCGACGGCCTCACAGATCGCTTCGGCGTCGTTGCGGTCGTTCTTGTTGGATTTGACGTAGGGCGCGACGAATTGCGGTGAGATCAGCCGGACTTCGTGCCCGAGTTCGGACAGCACCCGCGCCCAGTAGTGCGAGCCGCTGCAGGCTTCCATGCCGACGAGGCAGGGCGGCAAATCGGCGAAGAACGGCACGACGGCATCGCGGCGCAGCGTTTTTCTAAGCACGGTACGATCATCACTGCCAACGCCGTGAACCTGAAACACAGTCTTGGCCAGATCCAGGCCGATCCTAACGATATCCATGGCATGTCTCCTATCTCACCCTGTGGATCTCGAAGTGTCACCTCCGCCGGGCGGCGGGGTCCATACCATTGCCCCCTGTTTGGCAAGCTGAATC
>JAGRMU010000150.1 GCA_020441165.1 Sedimentitalea sp. | reverse complement strand
ACGGCGCGGGCCAGGCGGTAGACGCGGGTGGAATCCAGCAGGCCCATGACCAGGATCAGCACCGGGATCGTGACCGGCATCACCGAGAGCACGACGAGGGCGAAGATCAGCGTCGGGATCGACATGATCAGATCGACGAAGCGCGACAGGACCTGGTCGACCCAGCCGCCGGTGACCGCGGCGAGAAAGCCCAGGATCGAGCCAGTGAAGAAGCTGAGCAGCGTCGCCGCGGTGGCGATGAAGATGGTCGTGCGCCCGCCATAGATCATCCGGCTCAGAAGGTCGCGCCCGATGCTGTCAGTGCCGAGCAGGAACTCGCGGCTCGAGGGCTCCCAGACATCGCCGACCACCTCGGCCATGCCATAGGGGGCGATGAGCGGCGCGAAGATCGCCATCAGGAAGTAGAGGGCGGTGAAGAACAGGCCGATCAGCGCGGCGGGGGGGATCCTCGTCATGGCCGGGCCTCGCGCCCGGCGACCGGGCGGGCAAGCGCGTGCCGGGTTCGATACGGCGGCACGCTCTGCGCGCTGCGGATGACGTGAAAGCCCGTCATTTCGGATGCCTCAGCCGGGGATTGGCGAGGATCGAGACGATGTCGGCGATCATGTTCAGCCCGATATAGACGGCGGCGAAGATCAGCCCGCAGGCTTGCACCACCGGCACGTCGCGCTTGGAGACGTGATCGACCAGGTACTGGCCCATGCCGGGATAGACGAAGACCACCTCGATCACGACGACCCCGACCACGAGATAGGCCAGGTTCAGCATCACCACGTTGACGATCGGCGAGATGGCGTTCGGGAAGGCGTGCTTGCGGATCACGTCGAAACCCGAGAGGCCCTTGAGCTCGGCGGTCTCGATATAGGCCGACTGCATCACGTTGAGGATCGCGGCGCGGGTCATCCGCATCATGTGGGCCAGCACCACCAGGGTCAGCACCATCACCGGCAGGGCGATGGCGTTCAGCTTCTGGCCGAGCGTCATCGAGTCGTTGATCATCGCCACCGACGAGAACCAGCCCAGCTTCACGGCGACGAAATACATCAGCAGATAGCCGATCAGGAACTCGGGGATCGAGATCGAGGCCAGCGTCACCCCCGAGATCGCCTTGTCGGGCCAGCGCCCCTCGTAGCGCACCGCGATCAGGCCCAGCAGGATCGCCAGCGGCACCGAGATCAGCGCCGCCCAGAAGGCCAGGAAGAGGGTGTTCTTGAGCCGCACGCCCAGCGATTCGGCGATGTCGCGGCCGTTGGTCAGCGCGGTGCCGAGATCGCCGTGCAGCGCGCCGCCCAGCCAGGCGAAATAGCGCGCGACGGGCGGATCGTTCAGCCCCAGCTCGGCGCGCAGATTGGCCAGCGCCTCGGGCGTCGCGGATTGTCCGAGGATCGACTGCGCCACGTCGCCGGGCAGGATCATGGTGCCGGCGAAGATCAGGACAGACGCCGCCAAGAGCAGCAGGACGCTCAGCGCAAGGCGCTGAGCGATCAGTTTCAGAACCGGGTGCATCCCCGCGCCCCGATCACTCGAGCCAGAGCTTCGAGGACCAGCGGCCGGCCATGGTATCGCCGTCGGGGTTCGGCTCCCACCCCTGGACGTTCGAGGTGGTGGCCTCGACGAAGTCGTTGAACATCGGGCAGATCAGCCCGCCCTCGTCGCGCACCATCATGCCCATCTTGGAATAGAGCGCCTTGCGCTTGGGCTCATCCAGCTCGGCCCGCGCCTGCAGCAGCAGCGCGTCGAATTCCGCGTTCTTGAAGCGGGTATCGTTCCAGTCCGCGGTCGACAGATAAGCGGTGGAATACATCTGGTCCTGCACCGGGCGCCCGCCCCAGTAGGAGGCGCAGAAGGGCTTCACGTTCCAGACCTCGGACCAGTATCCGTCATTGGGCTCGCGCTTGATCTCCAGCGGGATGCCGGCGGCCTGCGCCGATTGCTGGAAAAGAGCGGCGGCGTCGACCGCGCCGGGGAAGGCGCCATCGGCGGTGCGCAGGATGATCGGCGAGCCGTCATGGCCGGATTTCTTGTAGTGCTCGGCGGCCTTCTCGGGATCGTAGCTGCGCTGCGGGATGGTGTCGTCGAAGAGCGGATAGGCGGCGTTGATCGGCATGTCGTTGCCCACCGTGCCATAGCCGCGCAGGATCTTGTCGACCATCTCTTCTCGGTTGATCGCGTATTTCAGCGCCATCCGCAGATCGTTGTTGTCGAAGGGCGGCGTGTCGCAATGCATGATGAACACGTAATGGCCGGGGCCGCCGACATTGTAGACGTTGATGTTGGGCGCGCGCCGCAACAGGTCGGCGATCTTGGGCTCGACGCGGTTGACCACATGCACCTGACCCGACTGCAGCGCCGCCATCCGCGCGGTGGCGTCGTTCAGGACCAGGATCTCGAGGCTGTCGGCATGGCCGCGGGTATCGTCCCAGTAGTTCTCGAATTTCGAGAACGTATGGCGCACGCCGGGCTCGTCCACCTCGACCTTGTAGGGGCCGCAGCCGATCCGCGTCGCCGGATCGTCCATGCCGCCGTTGGGCTGGATCATCAGGTGATAGTCGTTCATCAGGTAGGGAAGGTCGGCGTTCGGTTCGGTCAGGTTGACGACGAAGTTCTTGCCGTCGACGGCCATGCTCTGGATGCCGCGCATGATCCCCAGCGCGCCGGATTGCGACTCCTCGTTCGAGTGGCGCTCCATGGTCTTCATCACGTCCTCGGCGGTCAGCGGCTTGCCGTCGTGGAACTCGATCCCGTCACGGATCCGGAAGGTCCAGACGCTGCCGTCGTCATTGGCCTCGACGCTCTCGGCGACCCGCATCTCGAGCGTGCCGTCCGGCGCAACGTTGACCAGCTTTTCCCCGAAGGCATAGAGCACATGGTAGGAGACCTGGCTGAGGGCCAGCGCCGGATCGAGCGAGTTGGTGCTTTCGCCGCCGACGCTGCCCATCTTCAGGGTGCCGCCCTTGACCGGACCGGCAGCGCGCGCGGCGCTGGCGAAGAGGCTGCTGGCGAGGCTGGCGCTGATGCCGAGCGCTGCGGCGCGGCCCATGAATTCGCGGCGGCTCATCTTTCGCGCGGTCACGCGGCTGGCCAGATAGTCGAGTTGGTCGTTCATCGGGGTCTCCCTGGGTGTGTGCCGCGCCTGCCGCGCGGCTTATTATCGATTTGCGAGTCAAGGTTGCGCATTTGGCGGCGCCCCGCAAGGGGGAATCCCGGGCGCCGGAATGCGGGCTGTCAGATATGATCGCGCGGGATGCTGTCCTCGACGTCGCGCTCGAGCACCAGCGCGTCGTTCTCGAAAGCCTCCAGCCGGGCGGTCAGGTGGAAATGGCTGGCGTCCGACCACATCTCGCAGCGCGTTTCGGTGCGCAGCGACCACGCGCCTCGTCCCATCTCGTGTGTCCAGTGGCAGGCGCCGCGCGCGGAGAGCGGATCGTCGGGATGAATGCTCCAGCGCTCGCGGGCAATGGTGCCCGAGATCAGCCCGTGATCGGCGTCCCGGAGCTTGCCGAAATCGTCCTCGATGATCAGGTGAGCCATGCCGCTCAGCAGATCTGTCTCGATCCGGCGGACATGCGCGGCGGGGCGCAGGGTCTCGGTCTGCCAGGGGGTGTCGGCCACGGGCGGCGGGAAGGTCCATTCGTCCTTTGGCGCGCGCGCGCGCACCGGCAGGTCCAATTGCCCCGCGGTGAGGGTCAGTTCGGCGGTCTCGGGCGAGGGCCAGACCAGCGGCCAGTAGGCCGAGGAGACCGCCACCCGCAGCCGGTGCCCTTTCGGCACGCGATAGGCGATGTGGTCGAGCGCCAGGGTGATCTCACAGGGCCTTCCGGGCGTGAGCGGGTGCGGTTCGGCGGACCCGTCGCGATGGGTCAGGTTCAGCACCCCGTAGGTGATCCGGCTCGCGGCGCCGTCGGGGTGGATGTGGTTCAGGCGCACCGCGATTTGCGCCTGGGGCCTGTCGGCGGCCAGGGTCAGCGTCAGCCGCGGGGCGCCGACGATGTCGGTGTCCGCTTCCAGCGGCGCGCTGTCGAAACAGGCCGAGAGCGCATCGTCGCCGCGCTGGTCGTCGGGCATCTCGGGGCCCAGCCAGATCGCGCAGTATTCGCCCGCGGCGAGACCGCAATGATGCGGCGAGCGCACCGTCCGGCGCAGCGGCCCGGCGCGCTCGGAAAGCCCGGCGTCGGTCAGGTGCAGGCGGCGGCGGGGCAGGTCCGCGCCGGCGCCAGTGGCCTCGGCGATCCAGCGGCCGGCGCGCTCGGCATGCCAGGTGGCCGGGCGCAGCCCGTCCATGACATAGGCGCGATAGTCCGGATCCTCCTCGACCCCGGTATCCGCGCCCTTCAGCCAACGGTCCCACCAGCGCAGCGCCTCCTGCAGGAAACCGATGCGCGGCTCGGGCACCGCGAAATGCGGGTACTTGTGCACCCAGGGGCCGATGATGCCCTTGGCGCCGGGCAGCGCCTCGACCAACTGCGGCACCGCGTTCTTGTAGGCATCTCCCCAGCCGCCGACCGCCAGCACCTTCGCCGCGATGGCGCCATAATCCTCGCAGACCGAGCCGTGCCGCCAATAGGCATCGCGGCGCTGGTGGCGCAGCCAGAGGGCGGGCAGGAACGGCTCGTTCCGCAGCCGGTCGAGCCAGAGCGCGCGCCAGTCCGCGCGCAGGGCGGGGTCGGGCGCGCGGCTGGAATAGCACCACATGGTGGCGCCCCAGCCGAGGTTCTCGTTCAGGAGACACCCGCCCTTGTAGTGGATGTCGTCGGCGAATCGGTCGACGGTTGAACAGAGGGTGATGATCGCCTTCAGCGGTTCGGGGCGCAGCGCCGCGACCTGCAGCGCGTTGAACCCGCCCCAGCTGATTCCCATCATGCCGACAGTGCCGCTGCACCAGGGCTGGGCGGCGATCCAGTCGATCACGACGAGCGCGTCGGCCAGTTCCTGCGGGCTGTACTCGTCCTCCATCAGCCCCGCGCTGTCGCCATTGCCGCGGATGTCGACCCGGACGCAGGCATAGCCGCGCCGGGCGAACCACGGATGGGTCAGCGCATCGCGGGCACAGGTGCCGTCGCGCTTGCGATAGGGCAGGTATTCGAGGATCGCCGGCACCGGGTCGCTGGCGGCATCCACGGGCCGCCAGACGCGTGCCGAGAGGCGGCAGCCGTCGGGCAGGGTGATCCCGAGGTCCGGGCTCTCTTCGATCTCGCGCAGGGGCGGGGTGGCGGCGGTCATGGGCGGACTGTCCGGGGCGCCGGGGCGCCTGTCAATCCCGCAGCGCGATCAGCAGGTCCATGACATTGGTGCCGGTGGGGCCGGTGCGCAGCAATGCGCCGTGCTCCGCCAGATACGGCCCGCTGTCGGCCCGTGCCAGCGCCTCTGCCGCGTCCGGTCCCCAGGTGGCGCCATCGACCACGGCGCCGGCGGCGTCGGTCGGCCCGTCGCTGCCATCGGTACCGCCCACCACGACGGTCAGGCCGGGCAGGCCGGCGATCTCGCGCGCCAGCGCCAGCCCCAGCGCCTGGTTGCGCCCGCCCTGGCCGGGCTCGGGCGGGAGCACCACCGTGGGCTCGCCGCCGAGGATCATCACGCCGCGCTCCATGCTGCGCAGGCGCGGGCCGAGCCGCGCCGCCAGCGCGTCCAGATCCTCGTGCAGCGCCTCCTCGTCGGCGAGCACCGTCAGCCCCATGCCCCGCGCGGCACGGGCGGCAGCGGCGCGGGCCGTGGCGTTGCTGGCGACGATGCCCGCTTCGAAGGCAAAGCGCGGCTGCGGCGGGGCGGAGACGATCCCCGAGCCGCTCACCGCCAGACCGGCCCCCGGCACGTCCGAGATCGCCAGCACCTGCACCGCCGCGCCCTTGAA
>JAGRMU010000013.1:267-1304 GCA_020441165.1 Sedimentitalea sp. | reverse complement strand
GCAGGAGCCGGTGATCGCGCAGGCATTGTCCGCGCCGAGGCACTCGACCAGGCGGAAATCCGGCTCGGTCGCGCGCAGCACCGCGCCGAGGGCGATCTGGTCGGGCGCCCGCGCCAGGGTGAAGCCGCCGGCGCGCCCGCGCTGCGAGCGCAGGAACCCGGCCTGGCCCAGCACCGTGACCACCTTCATCAAGTGCCCGCGCGAGATCTCGTAGGCGCGCAGCGTCTCGTCGATGGTCACCAGCCGCCCGGGATGGGCGGCGGCGAACATCAGCACCCGCAGCGCGTAATCCGACAGCATGGTCAGCCGCATCGAAACCCGTCCCATCTCTCGGCGGCCCCTGGTCCGGGCCGCCGGATGGCGCACCTTAGGCCATGAAAGAAATATTGACAATATTTCTTAGCGCGGCAGAATGGCTCGACGCGCGCAGTGGCGCCGGAACTGCCGAGGGGGTGGGGCGATGCGGCTGGAACCGACGGAGGACGGCTTTGTCATCGACGCGGCCGATCTCGGCCCGCTGCTGGGCCTGCCCCCGGCCGAAGTGCCGCGGCTGATGCGCGAGGGGCAGATCACCACGCTGTCGGAAACCGGCGAGGGCGAGGATGCCGGGCGCTTTCGGGTGACCTTCCGCCACGGCGCGGTGCGGGTGCGCTTCACCGTCGATGCCGAGGGCCGGGTGCTGACGCAGAGCCGCACCGACGCCACCGGGGCGCGGGGCCACCCTGCCGGTACAGCCCCCGGACAGCGATAGGGTCGGAGGCGTTCGACGCGGCCCGTCGCGCATGTGTCGAAACGTGAGCCGCCTCACCCCTCGGCGCGGGCGGCTTCCCAGGCCAGCATGGCGCGCTTGACCGGCAGGCCCCAGTGATAGCCGCCCAGGCCCCCCGACTTGCGCAGCGCGCGGTGGCACGGGATCAGGAAGCTGACCGGGTTGCGCCCCACCGCCGTGCCCACGGCGCGCACCGCGCGCGGATGGCCGATGGCCCCGGCGATCTCGGAATAGGTGGTGACCTGGCCCGAGGGGATGGCCAGCAGCG
>JAGRMU010000013.1:0-174 GCA_020441165.1 Sedimentitalea sp. | reverse complement strand
CCGCGCACCGCCTCCCCGTCCTCGGCGAACGTCGCCTCGGGCCAGCGCCCGGCCAGGTCGGCATAGGCCGCCGCGCGGCCGGTCTCGGCGGTGAAGGCCAGCCCGCAAAGCCCGCGATCGGTGCCCATCACCAGCGCCTCGCCGAACGGGCTGTCCATCCAGCCATAGCGGATC
>JAGRMU010000629.1:1140-1488 GCA_020441165.1 Sedimentitalea sp. | reverse complement strand
GCAGGGCCGGGCACGCAGCCATCCCCTTTCGGCTGCGTGCTCTTTTCTCTGGACCTCGGGATCGCAGCGGGTATCGTCGACCGGACCCGATCGGAAGGACCCCCCGTGCGCATCCCCTTGCTGACAATTTTCGTGGCGGCGTGCCTCGCGCTGCCCGCCGCTTCCCAGACCCTCGAGCGCATCAAGGAGACCGGCCAGCTGAAGCTCGGCTATCGCACCGACGCGGCGCCGCTGTCCTTCCAGGGACCGGACGGCCGGCCGGCGGGCTATACGCCGATGGTCTGCGCCAATGTGGCCCAGCACATCGCCGATCACCTGCAGATGCAGGAGCTGAATGCCGAATTCGTG
>JAGRMU010000629.1:0-1002 GCA_020441165.1 Sedimentitalea sp. | reverse complement strand
GTGGCGGCCGACGAGCACCTGCCGGCGCTGGCCGGCAAGCGGCTGGGCGTGCGCGCCGACACCACCACCGAGCAGGCGCTGCGCAATTCGCTCGCCCAGGACGAGGTCGCGGCCGAGGTGGTGACCTTCGCCGATCACAAGGACGGGATCGCGGCGATGGAATCGGGCGAGATCGACGCCTATTTCGCCGACCAGTCGATCCTGCTCTACCTCTACCACAACAGCGAGATGACCGACCGGTTCAAGATCTCGAACGAGATCCTGACGATCGAGAAGCAGGGGCTGGCGATGGCGCGGGGAGATGCCGATTTCCGCCTCGTCGTCGATACCGCGCTCTCCGAGCTTTACGCCAACGGGGTGATGGCCGACATCTTCAAGGCCGCCCTGCCCGGCGCGACCCCGGGCATTGCGCTGCAGGCGATGTACCTGCTCGCGCCGACCCTGCGTTGACGCGCGGACGGCTCTGCCGCGTTCGGACCGAGCGCCAACGCCGGACCCGCCTCAACGGTGGGCACGATCTTATGCGCGCGGGCAAGACGGCTCCAAACAGAATCGTCTTGCGCTAGCGGATTGGCGCTGAGCCGACCGGATTCGGGCCTTTCGTCCCCCTGCCCGCATGCCTATAAACGCACAACCCGGGCTCGCGAGTCGCGGGACGAGCAGAAGTTCTTTAACAGGACCCTTGGCATGTCGATCTTTGGAAGACTGGGCGGCCTCTTTGCGGCGGACATGGCGATCGACCTCGGCACGGCCAACACGCTGGTCTACGTCAAAGGGCGCGGCATCATCCTGTCCGAGCCCTCGGTGGTCGCCTATCACATCAAGGACGGGGTCAAGAAGGTGCTGGCGGTGGGCGAGGATGCCAAGCTGATGCTGGGCCGCACCCCGGGCAGCATCCAGGCGATCCGGCCGATGCGTGAAGGGGTGATCGCCGATTTCGACACCGCCGAGGAGAGGATCAAGCATTTCATCCGCAAGGTGCACAAGCGCTCGTCCTTCTCC
>JAGRMU010000628.1 GCA_020441165.1 Sedimentitalea sp. | reverse complement strand
GTAAACCCGGGGCGGTTCAGTCGCGCAGAGACACACGGGTCCAGGCACTGTCGGACAAGAGCTCGTAGGCGCGCGCCAACGCGTGCAGCCGTCCGATCAGCGCCTCCCTGGCCGCCGCGTCCGGGCCGGTCTTGCGCAGGGTCATCTTGACGATGCTGATCGCCACGGTGAGCATGTTCTTGACGCGGTGGTTCGCCCACGTGCCTGATCAGCTTTGAACGCAACCGCTACAGTGTCCCGGCGTCATTCGCGAACCGCCCTGTCAGTCTGCGCGTCTATCCGGACAGGCTGGTGGTTGCCGCCGAGGGACAGATCCTGTGTGAGCATGTGCGGGTGATCCAGCGCAGCCACCAACTCACGCCCCGAACGATTTACGATTGGCGTCATTACTTGGCGGTCCTTCAGCGCAAGCCGGGGGCGCTCAAGAACGGTGCGCCCTTCGCGGAATTCCCTCCCGCCTTCAAGCAGCTCCAGGACCTCATGCTGCGCAAGCCGGGTGGTGACAGGGAAATGGTCGATATTCTGGCGCTGGTTCTGCATCACGATGAACAGGCCGTGCTGGTCGCCGTGGAAATGGCCTTGGCAGAGGGCATCGCAACCAAGACCCACGTGCTGAACCTCCTGCATCGTCTGATCGACGGAAAAACGGTCGGCGGACCCGACATCAATACACCACAGGCACTGGCCTTGCGGAGTGAGCCAAAGGCGAATGTCGAACGCTATGATGGCCTGCGGGCCCGGACCGCCGGAGGCCGTCATGCGTCATGACCCCGCCAGCGGCGCCATTATCATCATGCTGCGCAGTCTGAAGATGTACGGGATGGCCCAAGCCGTCACCGACCTGATGGAACAGGGGGCACCGGCTTTTGACGCTGCGGTGCCGATGCTCGCCCAGTTGCTGAAGGCCGAAGTGGCCGAGCGGGAGGTCCGGTCCATCGCATATCACATGAAGGCTGCTCGCTTCCCGGCTTACAAGGACCTCTCAGGCTTCGACTTCGCGGCCAGTGAGATCAACGAGGTCACGGTGCGCCAACTTCATCGGGGCGAGTTCATGGACGGTGCCCAGAACGTCGTGCTGATCGGCGGCCCGGGGACCGGCAAAACCCATGTGGCGACAGCCCTTGGTGTGCAGGCGGTCGAACATCACCGCCGCAAGGTTCGCTTCTTCTCGACCATCGAGGAGAAACGCGCGAAAGTTGGTGA
>JAGRMU010000627.1 GCA_020441165.1 Sedimentitalea sp. | reverse complement strand
TCCGGGCCGGACGGCCCGGTGACGCTGGGCTTTCGCGCCGAGGATGCCGAGGTCGTCGCCGGCGGCGGGCAGATCGAGGCCAGGGCCTACACGATCGAGCTGCTGGGCGATGCGACGATGGTCGCGGTGCGCGCCGGCGGGGCGCTGGTGGCGGTGAAGGCCGCCAAGGATTTTCGCGTCGAGATCGGCGATCCGGTCGGCATCTCGGTGCCGGCGACGATCTGCCAGCTCTTCGACGCAACGACGGGAAAACGGCTCGGCGCGGTCTGAGCCGGCAAGCCAGGGGAACAGCCCCATTCATCAGGGAGACGACATATGATCATCAAACGCATCGCATTGACCGGGGCCTTCGCGCTCATGTCCAGCACCGCCTGGGCCGGCTGCGCCTTCGAGAACACGGTGCCGGTCAAGCTGCTGGCGGCAGGCTTCGAGGCCTGGAAGTCGGTCGCGGGCGCGATGGGGGAATGCGGCAATTTTGAGGCCGAGCTCGACCAGGAATTCCGCACCAAGCAGCCCTCCGCCTTCGCCGCCAACCCGGCGCTCTACCAGATCGGCGGGGTGTCGAACGGCACCATCACGCCGCTTCTCAACGAGGGCACGATCCGTCCGCTCGACGATCTGGTGGCGAAATACGGCCAGAACCTGAAGGACAACCAGCTGATCCGGATCGACGGCAAGATCATGGCCATCGCGATGATGGTCAACACCCAGCACCTGGCCTATCGCAAGGACATCTTCGACGAGCTCGGCCTGGAGCCGCCGACGACCTATGACGAGGTGCTGGAGGTCTCGGCCAAGCTGAAGGAGGCCGGCAAGACCGACTATCCGCTGGGCGCGATGACCATGTCCGGCTGGAACCTGGCGCTGGAATTCATCAACATGTATGCCGGGCTCGGCGGCACGTTCTTCAACGACGACGGCTCGCCCGCCGTCGACAACGAGACCGGCCTGAAGGCGCTGGAGACGATCAAGGCGGCGACCGCCTACATGGACCCCGAGTTCCTGGTCTCCGATTCCACCTATGTCCAGCAGCAGATGCAGCAGGGCAAGATCGCCTTCGCCAACCTCTGGGCCAGCCGCGCCGGGGCTGCGGACAACCCCGATGAAAGCACCGTGGTCGGCAAGGTCTATGCCGCCGCCGCCCCCGCCGCCGCGCCGGGCTCGGCGCCGGTCGCCACGCTCTGGTGGGACGGGGTGGTCTTCGCCACCAACATGACCGACGAGCAGGCCGACGCCGCCTTCCGGGTGGCGATGGAGGGGCTCGATACCGAGATGGTCACCGCCCATAACGACGACGCGGTCTGGCTGATCGAGGGCTATGTGCCGGGCCGTCTGGCCGAGGGCGCCATCGCCACGATGATGCACGATCCGGCGCCGCTGTCCTATCCCTCGAC
>JAGRMU010000626.1 GCA_020441165.1 Sedimentitalea sp. | reverse complement strand
AGGCATTGGCCACCACCCGCTCGGGCGCCGCCTGCGCGGCCGCCGAGAAGATCACGTCGATCATCCGAAGAATGGTCTCGGTATAGCCTCCCACCGGGGCGGGGAACTCGGCCGACAGCAGCGAGCCCTCGGGGATGCGCAGCTCGATCGGGCGCATCACCCCGGCATTGGCGGGCAGGGCGGGAAAGATGTGCTTGATCGCCACATAGGCGGTGGCGACGGCGGTGGGCAGGGCGATGTTGACCGGCCCGGCGCAGCGCGGCGCGGTGCCCTCGAAATCCAGAACCAGCCGGTCGCCGCAGATCTCGAGCGCCACCCGGATCGGCAGCGCCACGTCGGTGATGCCGTCATTGTCGAGGAAATCCTCGGCCTGCCAGCGGCCATCGGGCAGCGACGAAAGCTCGGCCCGCATCAGCGCCTCGGCCCGGTCGCTGAGCGCCGCCAGCGCCGCGCGGATGGTCTCGCCGCCGTATGCGTCCAGAAGCTCGTCCATGCGCCGCACGCCGAGGTCGAGCGCGCCGAGCTGGCCGTTGAGATCGCCCATCGCCGATTGCGGCAGCCGCGTGTTGCGCATCAGGATGTCGACGATGTCGGTCTGCATCTCCCCGGCGCGGGCGATCCGCACCGGCGGCAGCACGAAGGCCTCCTGGAAGGCGTCGGTGGCCGCCGGGTTGTAGTTGCCAGGCACCGCGCCGCCGACATCGTGCCAGTGCCCGACCGAGGCGAGATAGCAAAAGAGCGCGCCGTCGCGGAAATAGGGGCGCACCAGGCGCATGTCCGACAGGTGGGTGCCGCCCATGTGGGCGTCGTTGAAGATCCAGATGTCGCCATCGACCGGACCGCCGGTCTCGGCCGCCTTGTCGATCACCGCCTTGACCGCGAAGGACATCACCCCGACGAAGATCGGCAGCCCGCTCTTGCCCTGCACCAGCGTGTCGCCGGTCTCGGCGTGGTAGAGGCCGTGGCTGGCGTCATGGGCCTCGGCGATGATCGGGTTGAAGGCCGAGCGGAAGAGCGTGGCGTCCATCTCGTCGGCGATCTGCTCCATCCGCCCGGCGAGCACGGCGAGCGTGATCGGGTCGATGCCGGCGCCCGTCACGGGCGGACCTCGGCGATGTCGTTCCAGACGTCCTGCCGGGCGATGCGTCCGTCCCGCACCTCGAAGCGGTCGATGAAGCGGATGCCCTCGAACGCGCTGCCGTCCGGCCATTCGCCGCGCAGCGTGCCGTGGCAATGGACCACCGCGCAATCCGCGCCCGCCGCGGTGTCGAAGCGCGCATAGCTCTTGCGCACGAAGCGGTAGCGGGGCTTCGACCAGTCGACCAGTTCCTGAAGGCCGTGCATCGGCGCCGTGCCGGGAAAGCGCATCTCGAACCCCTCGGCGAGCATGGCCTGCGCCGCCGGCAGGTCGCGCGCCTCCATCGCGTCGAGGTAACGGCGCACCAGGGCCTGCGGATCGGGCAGGGCCGGGGCCGGCTCGCGCGCCGCGCCGCCGCGGCTGTAATGGCTGGCGGGCATCTCGTGCAGCATCACCGTCACCGCCTCGGGCGGGGCGGGGATCACCGACCGGATGGCATCGGTCAGCGCGCGGCAGATCCGGGCCTTGTCGTCGTCCGAATAGCCTTCCAGGACATGCGCCTCGATCACCGGCA
>JAGRMU010000149.1 GCA_020441165.1 Sedimentitalea sp. | reverse complement strand
GGGCTCTCGGACTGGGCGGACCGCAAGGTCGGCGATCTCTCGGGCGGGATGCAGCAGCGCGTCGGGCTGGCGCGCGCCTTCGTGACCGAAGCGCCGATCCTGCTGATGGACGAGCCCTTTTCGGCGCTCGATCCGCTGATCCGCAACCGGCTGCAGGACGAGCTGCTGGACCTGCAGCGCGACCTGCGGCGCACCATCATCTTCGTCAGCCACGATCTCGACGAGGCGTTCAAGCTGGGCGGGCGGATCGCGATCATGGAGGGCGGACGCATCGTGCAATGCGGCACCCCGCGCGAGATCTTCTCGAACCCGGCCTCGGATTACGTGGCGGATTTCGTCGCCAACATGAACCCGCTGGGGGTGCTGACCGCCCGCGACGTGATGGGATCTGCGGGTGCGATCGAGGCTTCACGGGTCGAGGCGGAGACGCCGGTGCGCGCGCTTCTCGATCAGCTTCAGAGCGAGGTTGCGGGGCTCGATGTCATGGAGTACGGAAACCGCATTGGCACTGTTACCGCGCAGAGTATCGTTGCGCGACTGGTTCGGTGACGATGGCAGCTTCCGGAAGTGGTTCGGATAGATGAGAGGGTTCCACCTTGCCACTGGATCGAACAATTCACTTTTGTATCCGTTGCGAAACAAAGAACCGAATACCAAAGGGCCAAGAAGCACTCGCAGTCTGTGGAAAATGTGGAAAGCAGATTTATCCGAAAATTGATGGAAATATTAGCAACGTAAGAACCGGCAAAACACGAAACAAAAACAGAGCGCACTCGTCGTATGCCGGCGCAAATTTCGCTGGCAGTTTGAGATTGCTCTTCTGGCTAGGCCTAGTGGGGTTTTTTGGATATCTATGGTTGTGGGACGGGACTGACGGCAAAAAGATCTCGCAAAGGATCGACTTTGAAGATCTTGTGCCCATTGCTGATGCTGTTCCAATAGCGCCAGGAATTCAATGGAACAAGAGCGGTAGAAGCTCTGTTGCGCCCTTTGAAATCGTTACCCGAGGTGAGGAGAACTTTTTTGTCAAGCTTGTAGATGCCGCCACCGGCGCGGATATGGTGGGGGTCTTCGCTCCTGCTGGCCGAAGGACCGAAGTAACAGTTCCATTGGGAGTGTACAAGCTGAGGTATGCATCTGGAAAAACATGGCGCGGTGAGTCGCAATATTTCGGTCCAGGTGATCTTACGTCATTCAGTCAGTCAGATTCAGTCTTTTCTTTCGATTCCTCGGGGGGCCGCACGACCGGATATACCGTGGAGTTGTTTCGTCAGGTTGATGGAAATATGAAGACTTCCAAAATTGATCGGAGCCGGTTTTAGTTGTTCTTCTTGAGCCATTCGCGAGATTCGATTATTTGACGAAGCAGAGCCTCGGCGTGGCGAATCTCTGCTTCAGGTAGATTCTGTGCTCTAAGTCGATCTGGGTGGTATCTTTTTGAAAGCCGACGGAATTCATCGTCAATTTCCGTTGTGGTTGCGTCACTCAACAATCCAAGAACTCGTAGATGTTTTTGCCGAGTGGTCTCGTTCTTGTTGCGAAATAAATCGTCTGCAGGTTCTTTAAATACTCCAGCAGAAATAAAGACACGGTCGGTCTGAGTCTTGTTCAATCCAACAACGGTAGAGAACTCGTTAAGAAGCGCGAGCTCCCCTGTGTGCAACTCACCATCTGCAAGCGCGACTAGGCACAGGCCGAATAGAAAACTCTCGCAAAGTTCGGGGGCGTTTTTAAATGTTGCCTCGAAGGGCTTTATAATTGATCGAATGCTTCTCGGGTCATGAAGCTCTCCATTATATACGCTTGCCGCTCGTGGAAGCAAATCAACATTGATTTGGAAGTACTTCTTTAACTGGGCCAACTCGCGAGAGTCGGGATTACCGTCAGCTTGCGCAATAAGCGCACCGATAGCCAGAACAGCATAGTAAAAGTCTTGTTGTGCGGTGTTCACAGCACCTATCCCTGTAGCGGCTTCACTCCGACCTCGCCCTCGGCCTGCGCCTTGATCGCCAGCGCGGCGGCGTGAGAGCCGGCGGCGGTGGTGAAATAGGGGATCTTGTCGTAGAGCGCCACCGAGCGGATCTCCTTGGAATCCTCGACCGCCTGGGCGCCCTCGGTGGAGTTCATTACCAGGTCGATCGCCCCGTCCTTCAGCATGTCGACGATGTCGGGCCGGCCCTCGTAGACCTTGTTGACCACCTCGCAGGCGATGCCTTTGCTCTGCAGCCAGGCCTGGGTGCCGCGGGTGGCGACGAGGCCGAAGCCGAGATCGGTGAGGATGCGCGCCGCCTCGAGCATGTCCGCCCCCTTGTCGGCATCGCGGATCGAGATGAAGGCCCGGCCCGCGCGCGGCAGCTGCATGCCGGCGCCCATCTGCGCCTTGAGGAAGGCGCGCGGGAAGTCACGGTCCCAGCCCATCACCTCGCCGGTCGAGCGCATCTCGGGGCCGAGGATGGTGTCGACGCCGGGGAAGCGGGCGAAGGGCATCACCGCCTCCTTGACCGAGAACCAGGGCATGTTCGGATCGGCCAGGGTCATCGGATCGGCCAGCGGCAGCACCGTGTCGTAGTCGGCATCGGTGTCGTAGGGCGGGCGCATCGGGAAATCGGCCAGCTTCTCGCCGGCCATGATCCGCGCGGCGATCGAGGCGATGGCTGAATCAGTGGCCTTGGCCACGAAGGGCACGGTGCGGCTGGCGCGGGGGTTGACCTCGATCAGGTAGATCTCGCCATCCTTCACCGCGAACTGCACGTTCATCAGCCCCACCACGTTCAGCGCCCGGGCCAGGGCGCGGGTCTGCGACTTGACCTCGTCGATGATCGCGGGGTCCAGCGAATAGGGCGGCAGCGAACAGGCGCTGTCGCCGGAATGCACCCCGGCCTCCTCGATATGCTGCATGATCCCGGCGACATGCACGTCGGTGCCGTCGCTGAGCGCATCGACGTCGAGCTCGACCGCGCCGGAGAGATAACTGTCGAGCAGCACCGGGCTCTTGCCCGAGACCACCACCGCCTCGGAGATGTAGCGCTCGAGCTGCGCCTGGTCGCGCACGATCTCCATCGCCCGCCCGCCCAGCACGTAGGAGGGACGGATGACCAGCGGGAAACCGATCTCCTTGGCGATCTCGAAAGCCTGCGCGTCGGTCGAGGCGATGCCGTTATGCGGCTGTTTCAGCCCGAGCCGCTGCACCAGCTGCTGGAAGCGCTCGCGGTCCTCGGCCAGGTCGATGGCGTCGGGCGTGGTGCCGAGGATCGGGATGCCCTCCTGGTAGAGGGCGTTGGCCAGCTTCAGCGGGGTCTGGCCGCCGAACTGCACGATCACCCCGTGCAGCGTGCCGTTCTCCTGCTCGACGCGCAGGATCTCCATCACGTGCTCGAAGGTCAGCGGCTCGAAATAGAGCCGGTCCGAGGTGTCGTAATCGGTCGAGACCGTCTCGGGGTTGCAGTTGACCATGATCGTCTCGTAGCCGGCCGCGGTCAGCGCGAAACAGGCATGGCAGCAGCAATAGTCGAACTCGATGCCCTGGCCGATCCGGTTCGGCCCGCCGCCGAGGATCACCACTTTCTTGCGGGCGCTGGGGCGGGCCTCGCATTCCACCTCGCCCATCATCGGCGCCTCGTAGGTGGAGTACATGTAGGGCGTCTGCGCCTCGAACTCGGCGGCGCAGGTGTCGATGCGCTTGAAGGCGGCAACCACCCCGGCGGCATGGCGGGCCTTGCGGATGGCGGTCTCGCCCTGTCCGGTGAGCGCGGCGAGGCGGGCATCGGTGAAGCCCATCATCTTCAGCGCGCGCAAGCCGGCGGCATCCTGCGGCAGGCCCTCGGCGCGGACCCGCTCCTCGGCCTCGACGATCTCGCGGATGCGGGCGAGGAACCAGGGATCGAACATGGTCACGGCGTGGATCTCGTCGTCGCCCAGCCCCTCGCGCATCGCCTGGGCGATGGTGCGCATCCGGTCCGGCGTCTGCCGGGCCAGCGCCTTGATGACGGCGGCCTTGTCGGGGGCGCCGGGGATGGCGACCTCGTCGAAGCCGGTGAGGCCCGTTTCCATCGAGGCCAGCGCCTTCTGCAGGCTCTCGTGGATGGTCCGCCCGATGGCCATCGCCTCGCCCACCGACTTCATCGCCGTGGTCAGGTGCGGCTCGGAGCCGGGGAATTTCTCGAAGGCGAAACGCGGGATCT
>JAGRMU010000625.1 GCA_020441165.1 Sedimentitalea sp. | reverse complement strand
CGCCGTCGCGTCTGCGCAGGAAACGCCGCTGCTGGTGATCGACGATGCCGACCGCTTGTCCGAGAACGCCCTGACGGCGGTGCTCGGGCTGCTGCCCGGCGGCGCGACGGAGGCCGGCGCGCTGAAGCTGGTGCTGGTCGGCGCGCCGGACTTCTCCGAGCGGATCGAGGGTGACTGGCCGGATCTGGTCGGACCCGGCGTCCGGCTGACCGGGATGGCACCGGACGATGCCGCCGCCTATCTGCGCCAGCGGCTGGACGCGGCCGGCGCGCGGCCCGATCTCTTTGCCGAGGATGCGCTGGCCGAGCTTGTCGAGCTGACCGGCGGCGTGCCCGGCAGGATCAATGCCCTGTGCGATGCCTGTCTGAAGAAAGCCGCCCTGGCCGGGTCCGAGCGGATCGACCGGAAGACCGTGCGCCAGGCGGTGCTTGCCAGCGATATCGGCAAGCTGGCCGAGAGCATCGCCCGCGGCCCGAAGCCGCGCGAGGAGAGGCTGGTGCTGGGCAAGCCCCTTGCCGCCGCCCCGTCCGCCCCGCTCGAGGCCGAGCCCGCCCCCGCCACCGAGTGCCCCGAGCCGGGCCTGCGCCTCGAAAAGGCGATGGAAAAGATCCGGGCCGAGACCCGCGGGCGCGGCAAAGCCGCGATCCGTCCGTCTGCCCCCACTTCGCCGGACGACCCGGTGGCGCCGAAACCGGCGGACGCGCCTGCCCGCGACGACTCGCCGGTTGCTGCCGGTCCCACGCCACAGGCAACTGCACCGGAGGCGACAGAGCCAGTCGCCGCCGCTCGCGGTCGGCGACTCGTGCTGGCCGGCGTCTTGCTTCTTGTCGCCTCCCTTGCCGCCGTGGTCTGGTTCCTTCCCGAGGATCGCCTGCGCGATCTCGCTGCGACCGCAGGCCTGGATGCTCGTGACACGCAGGCACCCGAACCCGCCGATGCCGCCGGACGCGAGTCCGGACCGGCCGATACCCCGACGAAGAACGCCGCCGTAACGCCACAAGACCTCGACCCCGAGTCGAAGTCTGCCCTGTCCGCCCCAAGCGACATCGCAGCCGCCGATGTCCCCGCAACGGCCACGATCCCCTCAGAGGAGGCGCAAGCTCCTGCGCCCGCGCCCGAAGAGGCCGCCCAGCCGGAAACGGCCGATGCCGCCACGCGCGACCGGCTCGACCGGCTGCGTGCGGCCATGGCCGACTATCCGGCATCGGCCGAGGACCGGTTCCGCTTTGCCATCGACCGGGCCGGCGCCGATCCGCTGGTCGCCGTCGCGGGATATGCCGGCGCGGCGCTGCTGGGCCATCGCCGCGCGGCCTACTACCTGGGGCAAATCTATCAGACCGGGGACGGCGTCGCCGTGGACCGGGCGCTGGCGCGGGACTGGTACAGCCTCGCCGCGACCGAGATCGCCGGCGCCGCGGCGCTGCTCGAAGCTCTCGCGCCGCCGGAGGTCGCGGGCGAGCCAAGCGCGCCGCTGCCGCTCTTTGCCGGGCCGGCCGGGCCGGGCCAGGTCGACCTGATCTGGACCAGCGCCGAGGGGCCGGATCCCGCAGGCTATCGGATCGAGCTGGCCAGAGAGACGGGCGAGATCCTCGCGACCAGCGCGGTCGAGACGCTCTCGGCGCTCCGCATGGACCTGCCCGAGGCGGCGCGGCTCTGGCGGGTGGTGGCGCTCGGCGACGGGGATGTCGCCGTCGCCTCGCCCTGGGTGCCGATCCTCGCCTCCCCCGAGTGACCGGCCCGCCGGATCAGCAGCCGACGCGGTCGCAGATCTGCTTGCGATAGGCCTCATTGGCCTGGCTTTCGAGGCTCCGCGCCGGCGCGGGCGCGGCCGGCTGCGACGGGCATTCCAGCCGGTAGTCGGCGGCAAGCCCGAGGTTCACGCAATTGGCGATATCCCAGCCCGGCGGGATGTCGTTCAGGTCGACCTCCTGCCACTTGGGATGGCCCGAGGCTTTCAATTCGTCGAAATTGCTGACCACGAGGTTGACCAGATCCGAGACCGACCGGCAACTGGCGCGGTGATAGGCGTTCCGGTTCGGGTCGTAATCGAAGGTCATCAGCACCGCCTTGACGGCGACCACGTCGATCGCCTCGGCCTGGAACGGATAGGTGCCGGCC
>JAGRMU010000148.1:21024-24510 GCA_020441165.1 Sedimentitalea sp. | reverse complement strand
ATGCCGGGCGCGCCGGCATCCCGCAGCTGGTGGCGCCGGGCTGCTACGATCTGGTCGACCTGGTCGGCTGGCAGCCGCTGCCCGAGCAGTTCCGGGGACGTCCCACCCACGCCCATAACCGGCTGCTGACCTCGGCAGTGCTGACCGCCGGGGAACGCCGCGCCGTCGCCCGCGAGATCTGCGCGAAGCTGGCCGGGGCGCGGGCGCCGGTGGCACTGCTGCTGCCGCTGGAGGGCTGCAACGAATGGGACCGCCCCGGCGCCGACCTGCACGATGCCGAGGGCCTTGCCGCCTTCTGCGACGCGATCCGGCAGGACTGTCCCGGCAACGTCACGCTCCACGAGATCGCGGCCCACATCAACGATGCCGCCTTCTGCGCGGCCGCGCTGGCGGTGTTCGACGAATGGCTGGCAGACGGCACCATCCGCGCCGCGCCGCAAGGGCTTGCCAATCGTGCGAAACCGGAGTGAGTTGGGCCGGTCCGCGCCCCTGACCCGAGCCCCGCCATGAGCAACTCCGCGACCCCGCAGCACTCCAGCTATGACGTGATCGTCATCGGCGGCGCCATGATGGGCGCGGCGGCGGCCTGGTTTCTCGCCGATCATCCCGGCTTCGACGGCCGGGTGCTGGTGATCGAGCGCGACACCAGCTTTGCCGACTGCTCGACCGCCCATACCAACAGCTGCATGCGCCAGCAATTCACGCAGGCCGTCAACGTCAAGGTCTCGCGCTTCGGGGCCGAATACGTGCGCAACTTCCGGCGCCACATGGGCGACGACCCGGAGGTGCCCGAGCTGCATTTTCACAGCTTCGGCTACATGTACCTGGCGGCGAGTGCCGAAGGGGTGCGCGTCCTCAAGGCGGCGCAGGCGATGCAGGCGGCGCTGGGGGCCGGCACGCGGCTGCTGGAGCCGGAGGCGCTGCACCGCGCGTTTCCCTTCTACGATCTCTCCGGCATCCTGCTGGGCAGCCACAACCCGGTGGACGAGGGCTATTTCGACGGCGGCACGATGTTCGACACCTGGCGGCGCAAGGCCCGCGCGGCGGGGGTCGAGACGGTGCGGGCCGAGGTCACTGGCCTGATCCGCGACGGCGCCCGGCTGACCCACGTGGTGCTGGCCGACGGCACCCGCGTCGCCTGCGGGCAGGCGGTGAACGCCACCGGTCCGCGCGCGGCGCGCACCGCCGCCATGGCCGGCCTTCACCTGCCGGTCGAGCCGCGCAAGCGCTATACCTTCGTCTTCGAGGCGGCGCGCCCGCTGGACCGTGACCTGCCGCTGACCGTGGACCCCTTGGGCGTGCATGTGCGCAGCGACGGCGCGCTCTATATGGCCGGCTGTCCGCCGCTGAGCGACGGGCCGGTGGCGCCCGACGACTTCGTCGCCGATCACGACCTCTGGGAAACCCGCGTCTGGCCGGCCATCGCCGCGCGCATCCCGCAATTCGACGCGCTGCGCCTGCGCCGGTCCTGGGTCGGGCACTACGCCTACAACACGCTCGATCAGAACGCGATCCTCGGCCCGCACCCGGAGCTGCCCAACTTCCTGCTGATCAACGGCTTTTCCGGTCACGGGCTGCAGCAGGCCCCGGCGATGGGCCGCGGGCTGGCGGAATGGATCGTCGACGGCCGCTATGTCACGCTTGACCTCACGCCCTTCGCCTATGACCGCATCCCGGCGGGCCGCCCGCTGCTGGAAAAGGCAGTGATCTGATACCCGGCCGACCGCGCAGCCTTGATCGTCGCGGATCCCGGCACAGCTAATGTCCGTATCGGGCCGGCTCGCCCCCGCGCCCCGTGACGCAAGGTTTCGCCCACGGCGCCGGACGCGGGATTTGCGCGCGCCCGGGATTCGCGTCTAGACAGGAGGCAACGCCCGCGCCGCCGGGCCGACAGGACAGGGGAGAACCAGCATGACCGACGCCATCGCCTATGAACGCCAGGGGGATATCGCGCTTCTCAAGGCGCAGAACCCGCCGGTCAACGCGCTCGGCCTCGCGGTCCGGCAGGGGCTGATCGACGGCGTGGTGCGGGCCGAGAACGAGGGCGCCCGGGCGATCGTGATCTATGGCGACGGCGCCACCTATTTCGCCGGCGCCGACATCCGCGAATTCGGCAAGCCGCCGCAGGAGCCGGGCCTGCCCGAGGTCTGCGACCGGATCGAGGCCTCGCCGCTGCTGGTGGTCTCGGCGATGCATGGCACCGCGCTCGGCGGCGGTCTCGAGGTGGCGCTCGCGACCCATTACCGCATCGCCGTGCCCAAGGCCAAACTCGGGCTGCCCGAGGTGCTGCTGGGTATCCTGCCCGGCGCCGGCGGCACCCAGCGCCTGCCGCGCCTGATCGGCGCCCAGCCGGCGCTCGATCTGATCACCACAGGCCGGCATATCGGCGCGGCCGAGGCGCTGGAGTTGGGCATCCTCGACGAGGTGCAGGAGGGCGAACCCCGCGAGATCGGCCTGGCCTATGCGCAGGAGCTGCTGGACAGCGGCGCCCCCCGCCGCCCGGTGAGCGAGATGCCGCAGCCCGAGCCGGTGGATTTCGATGCGGCCTACCAGGCGGTGCTGAAGAAGGGCCGCGGCCAGATCTCGCCCGCGACCGCGGTGCGCGCGGTGCAGGCGGCCAGCGAGCTGCCCTTCGAGAAGGGCCTCAAGCGCGAGCGCGAGCTCTTCATGGAGCTGATGAAGACCGACCAGCGCGAGGGGCTGATCCACGCCTTCTTCGCCGAGCGCGCGGTCGGCAAGCTGCCCGAGCTGAAAGGCGTCGAGCCGCGCCCGCTGGCCGCGATCGGGGTCATCGGCGGCGGCACGATGGGGGCGGGGATCGCCACTTCGGCGCTGCTGGCCGGTCTGACCGTGACACTGATCGAAATGACGCCCGAGGCGGCCGAGGCGGCGCGCGGGCGCATCAAGGGCAACCTCTCGGGTGCGCTCAAGCGCGGCAAGATCAGCCAGGACAGGTTCGACGCGCTGACCGGCAAGGCGCTGACCGTCGCCACCGATTACGCCGCGCTCGCCGAGGCCGATCTGGTGATCGAGGCGGTGTTCGAGGAGATGGATGTCAAGAAGCAGGTCTTCGGCAAGCTCGACGCCGTGGCCAAGCCCGGCGCGGTGCTGGCCACCAATACCTCCTACCTCGACGTGAACGAGATCGCCACGGCCACGTCGCGCCCGGCGGACGTCATCGGGCTGCATTTCTTCTCGCCCGCCCACGTGATGAAGCTGCTCGAGGTGGTGGTTGCGGACAAGACCGCGCCGGAGGTCGTCGCCACCGGCTTCGCGCTCGGCAAGCGCATGGGCAAGATCTCGGTGCGCTCGGGGGTCTGCGACGGGTTCATCGGCAACCGGATCCTGTCGACCTATCGCACCGCTGCCGACCACATGATCCTCGACGGCGCCAGCCCCTACCAGATCGACGCCGCGCTCGAGGAGTTCGGCTTTGCCATGGGTCCCTACGCGGTGGCCGACCTGGCCGGGCTCGACATCGGCTGG
>JAGRMU010000148.1:0-20926 GCA_020441165.1 Sedimentitalea sp. | reverse complement strand
GGCAAGGGCTATTACATCTACGAGGCCGGCAAGCGCGGCGGTGTCCCGAACGCCAAGGTGATGGAGCTGATCGAGGCCGAGCGCACCGAGAAGGGCCTCACCCCGCGCGAGTTCACCGATGCCGAGATCGTGCGCCGTTACATGGCGGCGATGGTCAACGAGGCGGCGAAGGTGGTGGGCGAGGGCATCGCCCGGCGCCCGCTCGACGTCGATATGGTGCTGATCTTCGGCTATGGCTTCCCGCGCTATCGCGGCGGACCGCTGAAATGGGCCGACCTGCAGGGCCTGCCGGCACTGCTGGACGACATCAGGTCCTACGCGCAGGAGGACGATTTCTTCTGGCAGCCGGCGCCGCTTCTGGAAAAACTCGTCGCCGAGGGGCGCGATTTCGACGATCTCAACAAGGAGGCTTCGGCATGAAACAGGCGGTCATCGTCTCGGCGGCCCGCACCGGGCTGGCCAAGTCCTTTCGCGGCTCGTTCAACACCACCCACGGCGCGACCATGGGCGGCCACGCGGTGCGCGCGGCGGTCGAGCGGGCGGGGATCGACCCGGCTAGTATCGAGGATTGCGTGATCGGCTGCGGCTATCCCGAAGGGGCGACCGGTCAGAACATCGCCCGCCAGATCGCCATCCGCGCCGGCCTGCCGGTCAGCGTGGCGGGGTTCACCGTCAACCGCTTCTGCTCGTCCGGCCTGCAATCCGTCGCGCTGGCCGCCAACGCGATCACCGCCGAGGGCGCCGGGCCGATGGTCGCCGGCGGGCTCGAAAGCATCAGCCTGGTGCAGCCCGAGGCCAAGCGGGTGACCGAGGACTGGATCGTCGAGCACAAGCCGTCGATCTACATGACGATGATCGAGACCGCCGACATCGTCGCCGACCGCTACGGGATCAGCCGCGAGGAGCAGGACGCCTATGCGCTGCGCAGCCAGCAACGCATCGCCGCCGCGCAGGAGACGGGCCTGTTCGCGGACGAGATCGTGCCGATGCAGGTGACCATGGCGGTCAAGGACAAGGCGACCGGCGAGGTCTCGGTCCGCGAGGCGACGGTCGACCGCGACGAATGCAACCGCCCCGGAACCACGCTGGACGGGCTGGCCGGTCTGCCACCGGTGCGAGAGGGCGGGTTTGTCACCGCCGGCAATGCCAGCCAGCTTTCGGACGGGGCCGCGGCGCTGGTGCTGATCGAGGCCGGCGAGGCCGAGAAACTGGGGCTGGAGCCGATGGGCGCCTTCAAGGGTTTCGCCGTCGCCGGCTGCGAGCCCGACGAGATGGGCATCGGCCCGGTCTTCGCGGTGCCGCGCCTGCTGGAGCGCCACGGGCTCAAGGTCGAGGATATCGACCTGTGGGAGCTCAACGAGGCCTTCGCCAGCCAGGCGCTCTATTGCCGCGACCGGCTGGGCATCGACGACGAGAAATGCAACGTCAACGGCGGCTCGATCGCCATCGGCCACCCGTTCGGCATGACCGGCGCGCGGATGACCGGGCACCTCTTGCGCGAGGGCCGGCGGCGCGGCGCCAGGCTGGGCGTGGTGACCATGTGCATCGGCGGCGGCATGGGCGCCGCCGGCCTCTTCGAAATCTACTGAGCCGGAGGCCGAGATGGATCTGAGCTATTCCCCCGACGAGATCGCCTTTCGCGACGAGGTGCGTGCCTTCCTGGCCGAGAAGCTGCCCAGGGAGACCGCCGAGCTGATCCGTCGCGGCGGGCATCCGGGCAAGGCCGAGATGGAGGCCTGGCACGCGATCCTCAACGAGAAGGGCTGGCTGGCGCCCAACTGGCCCAAGGCGTTCGGCGGCGCCGAATGGAACGCGGTGCAACGCCACATCTTCGAGGAGGAATGCGCCGCCGCCAACGCCCCGCGCATCGTGCCCTTCGGGCTCTCGATGCTGGCCCCGGTGCTGATGAAATTCGGCAGCAAGGCGCAGCAGGACCATTACCTGCCGCGTATCCTCGACGGCACCGACTGGTGGTGCCAGGGCTATTCGGAACCCGGCGCCGGATCGGATCTCGCCTCGCTCAAGACCCGCGCGGTGCGCCAGGGCGATCACTACATCGTCAACGGCCAGAAGACCTGGACCACGCTCGGCCAGTACGCCAACTGGATCTTCTGCCTGGTGCGCACCGATCCCGACGCCAAGCAGCAGGAGGGGATCAGCTTCCTGCTGATCGACATGGACACGCCCGGCATCGAGGTGCGGCCGATCATCCTGCTCGACGGCACGCCCGAGGTGAACGAGGTCTGGTTCACCGACGTGAAGGTGCCGGTCGAGAACCTGGTCGGCGAGGAGAACAAGGGCTGGACCTATGCCAAGTACCTGCTGACCCACGAGCGTACCAACATCGCCGGGGTCGGTTTCAGCCGCGCCGGGCTGGAGACGGTCAAGCGCATGGCGCGGGCCGAGATCTCGGGCGGGCGGCCGCTGATCGAGAACCCGCATTTCGCCGCCCGCATGGCGACGGTCGAGGCCGACCTGATGGCGATGTCGACCACCAACCTCAGGATCATCTCGAAGGCGGCGGTGGGGCAGGCGCCCGGCGTCGAGGCCTCGATGCTCAAGGTCAAGGGCACGATCATCCGGCAGGAGATCAACGACCTGGCGCGCCGCGCCGCCGGCCCTTACGCGATGCCCTTCGCCTCGGAAACCGCCCTGGGCGACAACGACCCCATCGGTCCCGATTACATCGGGCCGGTCGCGGCCGAGTATTTCAACAATCGCAAGCTGTCGATCTTCGGCGGCTCCAACGAGATCCAGCGCGGGATCATCGCCAAGGTCAAGCTGGGAGGCGGGAAATGAACTTCGATCTGACCGACGAGCGCCAGATGCTGCAGGACAGCCTGCGGCGCTTCCTGGCCGACCGCTACACCACCGCGGCGCGCAACGCGATCCTGGAGGGCGAGACCGGCTTCAGCCCCGAGATCTGGAGCGCCCTCGCCGATCTGGGGGTGATCGGCGCGCTCTTCACCGAGGCGCAGGGCGGCTTCGGCGGCGCCGGTTTCGACATCGCGGTGGTCTTCGAGGAGCTGGGCCGCGCCGGGGTGGTCGAGCCCTTCCTCGACACCGCGCTGCTCGGCGGCGGGCTGATCGCGGCGCTGGGAAGCGAGGACCAGCAGGCGCTGGTCGGCGATGTGATCGCCGGAACCCTGCACCTTGCCTTCGCCCATGGCGAGCCGGCCAGCCGCTATGACCTCGCCCGCGTCGAGACCACGGCCCGGGGAGAGGCGGGCGAGATCGTTCTCGATGGGCGCAAGGCGGTGGTGGTCAATGCCGAGGCGGCAGGACAGCTGATCGTCTCGGCCCGCGAGAGCGGCGGCGTGGACGAGCCGGACGGCATCTCGCTCTTCCTGGTGCCGGCCGGCACCAGGGGGCTGGCCCTGCGCGGCTATCCGCTCCTGGCCGGGGGGCGCGCTGCCGAGGTCACGCTGGACGCGGTGCGGGTGCCGGTCTCGGCCCGGCTCGGCGCGGCCGGGCAGGCCTTTGGTGCCATCGAGGCCCGCGTCGCCGCCGCCAACGTGGCGCTGGCCGCCGAGGCGATGGGCGCGATGGAGACCGCTGCCCGGCTGACCGGCGACTACCTGATGACCCGCAAGCAGTTCGGACGTCCCATCGGCACCTTCCAGGCGCTGGCGCACCGCTTCGCCGACCTGCTGATCGAGATGGAGCAGGCCCGTTCGGCGGTGATCAACGCGGCCGGGCACCTCGAGGACGCGCCGCAGAGCCGCGACCGGCAGATCGCGGCGGCCCGCAACCTGATCGGGCGGGCCGGGCGGCTGGGGGCCGAGGAGGCGATCCAGATGCATGGCGGCATCGCCATGACCCAAGAATACGAGCTGGCCCATATCGCCAAGCGCATCGTGATGACCGATCACCGCTTCGGCGATACCGATCATCACCTGGAACGGTTCATTGCCCTCAGCGCCGCCTGAGCGGGCGGCGCGATGACGGCGCTCTGGCACGGGTTCCTGGATGCCCAGATCGCCGCGCGCCCCGAGGCCCTTGCGCTGACCGATTCGACCGGCACGTGCTGGGACTATGCCGCGCTCGATGCCGCCTGCACGGGTCTGCGCGCCGAGCTGGACGGCGCCGGGGTGCGGCCCGGCGACCGGGTGCTGATCCTGATCGAGAACTGCGTCGCCGCGGTCGCCGCGCTCTTCGCCTGTTCGCGCATGGGCGCCATCGCGGTGCCGGTCAACGCCCGCCAGACCGCGCCCGAGATCGACCGCATCGCGGACCACGCCCGCCCCGCGGCGGTGCTCTTCACCTCTGCCGCCTCGCCCGATGCCGCCGCCCATGCCGCCCGGCTGGGCGCGCGCCCCATCGCCGGGGCGTTCGGCGCCATGCACCTGGCGACGCCCTTCCCCAGCGCCCCCGAGGCCGAGCCGGAGGTCGCGGTGATCCTCTACACCACCGGCACCACCGGGGCGCCCAAGGGGGTGATGCTGACCCATGCCAACCTGGTGTTCGGCGGCAAGGCCTCGGCCCGGCTGCGGGACATGACGCAAGGCGACCTGATCTACGGGGTGCTGCCCATCACCCATGTCTTCGGCCTCGCCTCGGTCGTCACCGCCGCGCTGTGGATCGGGGCGCCGGTGCGGCTCGAGGCGCGGTTCTCGGCGGCGAAGCTTTATGCCGCGCTGCAGGAGGGGGTGACGCTCTTGTCGGCGGTGCCGCAGATGCACGCGCTGGTCATGCAATACACCCGCGCGCAGGGGTTCGCCTCGGTCCCGGGCAGCCGGCTGCGCTATGCCTCCTCGGGGGCGGCGCCGCTCGATCCGGACTGGAAGCGGCGGGCGGAGGCCTTCTATGGTGTCGCCCTGCAGAACGGCTGGGGCCTGACCGAAACCACCGCCGGGGCCTGCGCCACGCGCAACGCGCTCGGCGATCCCGACACGTCCGTCGGCCCGCCTCTGCCGGGCGTCGAGATCGCGGTGGACGAGGCCGTCTCCGGCGGCGGCGACGGGCTGGGCGAGGTGCTGGTGCGCGGCCCGAATGTGATGAAGGGCTACTACCGGGCACCCGAGGAGACCGCGAGGGTGCTGGACGCGGATGGCTGGCTGCGCACCGGCGATCTGGGCCGGATCGACGGGCGCGGCCATCTGCACATCCTCGGCCGCAGCAAGGAGCTGATCATCCACGGCGGCTTCAACGTCTACCCGCCCGAGGTCGAGGCGGCGCTCAACGCGCATCCGCAGGTGATCCAGTGCGCGGTGATCGGCCGCGCCGTGGCCGGCGACGAGGAGGTGCTGGCCTTCGTGCAGGCTGCGCCGGACAACCTGCCGGACGAGGCCGAGCTGCGCGCCTTCGCCGCCGAGAGGCTGGCCGGCTACAAGCGCCCGGCGCGGATCGTCGTGGCCACCGAGCTGCCCGCCGCCCCCACTGGCAAGATCCTCAAGCACCGGCTCTTGCAGCATTTCGCCGATCGGCTGTCCTAGGCGCGCGCGCCCGCTATCCTGACTCTGCGGTGCATGTTAAAATCCGCGCCTCGGCTGAGGATGTGCGGCGATGGCAGCGGATGGCGTGACGATCCTTCTGGGAACCACCAAGGGCAGCTTCCTGATCGCGGGCGGCGCGGAGCGCGACGGCTGGCGCGTCTCGGGGCCGGGCTGCGACGGCTGGCCGATCAACCATGTGGTCGGAGACCCGGAAACCGGCACGCTCTGGGCGGGGGGCGGCGGCGACTGGCACGGCGCCGGGATCTGGCGCTCGCAGGATGGCGGCGCCAGCTGGCAGGTCACGCGACTCACCGGCGGCGCCATGGACGAGTGGGCGGCGAGCGATCCCGGCTTTGCCGAGATGATCGGCTGGACCGACACGCCGCTGCCCTTCGGTCGGGACTTCGCACAGGTCTGGTCGCTGCACCGCGCCCACGGCACGCTCTACGCGGGCACCAAGCCGGCGGCGCTGCTGGCCAGCGACGATGACGGCACCACCTGGCGGCGCATCGATGCCTTGACCGAGCATCCCTCGGCGCAGGACTGGAACCCCGGCGCGGCCGGGCTGGTCCTGCACTCGATCGTCTCCGATCCGGGGGCGGCCGGGAAGCTCTGGGTCGGCATCTCGGCGGCGGGGGTCTTTGCCACCGAGGATGGCGGCGCCAGTTGGGAGCGGCGCAACCGGCTATCCAACGCCGAGGCGTGCGGGCATCACGATCATCCCGCCGCACCGCGGGACGGCGAGATCGGCCATTGCGTGCACAACATCCGGCGCGCGCCGGGGAGCGGCGATCTGCTCTATCAGCAGAACCACCACGGGGTCTGGCGCTCGGGCGATGGCGGTCGCAGCTGGGAGGACGCGACGGAGGGCCTGCCCTCGACCTTCGGCTTTCCGATCCAGGTGCATCCGCGCGACCCCGGCACCATCTGGACCCTGCCGCTGAACGGCGACAGCGCCGGGCGCTTCCCCCCCGATGCCGCCGCCGCGGTCTGGCGTTCGCGTGATGGCGGCGCAAGCTGGCAGGCGCTGCGCGCAGGCCTGCCGCAGCGGGACTGCTATTTCACCGTGCTGCGCCAGGCGATGGCCGGGGACAGTCGCGATCCGGCGGGGATCTATTTCGGGACCAACAGCGGACCGGTCTTCGCCAGCCGCGACGAGGGCGACAGCTGGACCGAGATCGCCCGCCACCTGCCGACGATCCTCTCGGTCGAGGTGCTGGACCGGGGCTGAGCTTGCGCAGCCCTCAGGCGTAGACGCCCTCGGCGGCCTCGCGGATGGCGCGGATGTTGCGCCCGTAGACCTCTGGGCTCGCGACCGAGCCGCTCTTGAACACTGCCGAGCCTGCCACCAGCACATCCGCCCCGGCCCGCGCCACCAGCGGCGCGGTGCCCGGATCGACGCCGCCGTCGATCTCGATATGCACCGGGCGGTCGCCGATCATCGCGCGCAAGCGGCGGATCTTGGCGGTCATGTCGAGGAACTTCTGCCCGCCGAACCCGGGGTTGACGGTCATCACGCAAACCAGGTCGACCATGTCGAGCAGCTCCGCGGCCGCCTCGGCAGGGGTGCCGGGATTGAGCGCCAGACCCGCCTTCGCCCCGGCGCCGCGGATCGCCTGCAGGGTGCGGTGGACATGCGGGCCGGCCTCGAGATGGGCGGTGAGGATGTCGGCCCCGGCGTGCGCGAAGGCCTCGATATAGGGATCGACCGGCGCGATCATCAGGTGCACGTCCATCACCCCCTTGATATGCGGGCGGATCGCCGCGCAGGTGGCCGGGCCGAAGGTGATGTTGGGCACGAAATGGCCATCCATCACGTCGACATGCACCCAGTCGCACCCCTGCGCCTCGATGGCCTCGCACTCGGCGCCGAAATTGGCGAAATCGGCGGAGAGGATCGAGGGCGCGATCTTGATCTTGCGGTCGAAGGACATGGGAACTCCTGTGGCGGCTCGGGATCTGATATAGGGCATGGCGCGGCGCGAGGGTAGGGGCGCCGGCACGGGGTGAAGACGATGGGAGGCAGGGCGCAGGACGAGCCGCAGCTCGAGCAGGGGCCGGCGCCGGTGATCGCGGTGGTCGGGCCGTCGGGCGTGGGCAAGGACAGCCTGATCCGGGCGCTGGCCGCGCACGATCCAGGCTATCGAGCGGTGCGCCGCGTCATCACCCGGCCCGGGGGCGCGGGTGAGGCGCATATCCCCGTGTCGCCCGCCGAGTTCGCGCGCATCGCCGCCCGCGGCGGTTTCGCGCTGCACTGGCGCGCGCACGGGCTACGCTATGGCATTCCGGGGGAGGTGGACGCGCTGTGCCTCGGGTGTCGCGGGGTGCTGGTGAACCTGTCGTGGCAGGTTCTGGCCGAGGCGCAGGCGCGGTTCGGCGACCTGGTGGTGCTGTCGCTGAGCGCCGATCCGGGTATCCTCGCCGCACGGCTGGCCCGGCGCGGGCGCGAAAGCGGCGCCGAGCGCAGCGTGCGCCTGAAACGAGCCGGGCTGGTTCTGCCTGAGGGCCTGCGCCGGGTGCACCGGATCGACACGGTCGGCACGCCGCAGGAGGTGCTGCGCGCCGCGCTGGCCTGTCTTCAGCCCGAGAGCGGCAGCCGCTTGAGCAGGTGAAACCGGCCCTTCGCGTCCTCGCCCATCAGCGCCAGGTCGCGGATATCAATAGGACCGGCGAGCAGCGGCGCCAGTGCCGCGTCCAGCACGGCGCGCACCTCGGCAAGGACGGGCGCGCGCAGTCGGCCGGTCAGGGTGAGGTGAAAGCGGAAATCCTCCAGCACATGCGGATAGCCCCAGCGCGCCAGGTGCGCCCGCTGTCGGGGCGAGAGCCGTGCATGGCCCCGGCGGGCCGTCTCCTCCGGCGACGGCGGGGCGCGGAACCCGTCCATGCCGCGCAGGACTTCCGCGTGCAGGTCGGCCAGACCGGGTGGCGCGGAGGGGGGGCAGAGGGCGAGGAACCCGCCGATCCGGGCTATCGTCAGCGAAGGCAGCGAGACCGGCGCAAGGCGGGCACAGATCGTGCCCAGACCCTCGTCAAGCTGCGCGGGGTCCGCCCCCGGCGCCAGCCGGAAGGGCGGCTTGATCGTGGCGTGAAGCCCGTAGCGGCGGGGCGCCCTTGTGATTTCGACCAGCGGCAGCGGCAGATCCGGCAGATCGGGGGCCGGGGCCGCCTCTCCGGCCTCGCTGTCCCAGCCCAGCCAGCCGATGCAGACCCGCGCCCATTCCGCCTCGGCGGTCGGCACGTGGAACACCGCGAAGCGCGTGAATGCCAAGGCTCAGGTCCGGTAGAAGAGGTAGCGCTCGGGCGCGATGCTGTCGGGGCCGGTCACCTGGCGCAATCCGGTCAGCGGCTGGCCCGAGACGATCACCCCGCCTGGCGCCATCACCTGCGCGATCAGCGGGCTGAGCCGGGCGGCCTCGGCCACGTCGTTCTCCTTGATGCCCGATCCGAAATCGTAATGGGCAAGCAGGACGCGGACGCCGCGCTCCGCCAGGCGCCGCAGCATCGGCGCGGCCTCACCCTGCAGGAAATCGGCCTCGGGCGGCGTGCAGGACGGGTGGCACTGCAGCACCCGGTCGATCACCCAGATCCGGCGCCCGGGGAGGATCTCGCGCAGATGGTCGTAGGTCCGGCCATTGCCGAGCCCCAGATCGAGCACGTCGCCGGGCCGGCCGGCGATCTCGGCCGCCGCCCAGTTCAACCCGTCGCGTTGGGCGGCAAGACGGCGCAGCATGGAATCGAGGCGGCTCATGGCATGTCCTTCGGCAGGTGCGGGGCGGTCCAGGCTTGAACCGGGCCCGCCATCAGGCGCGACAGCAGCGCCTCGGTGAAGGCCCAGATCGCGGCGTCATGGGCGAGGTGGTGGGTCAGCAGGCCGAAGGGCTCGGCCGCATCGGCGCGCCCCTCGCGGCGATCCGCCAGCTGCGTTGCCATGCCTGAAATCAGAAGGTCAGGATCACGCAGGCTGCGGCTGCCGCGCCAGTCGATCGGGTCGAGATGGCAATTGACTTGCGCGAGCCCCGGCGCCGCCAGAGGGGCGCGGCGGGGCGTGAAGCCGGACAGAGCGATATAGCCCAGGGCGGGCAGCGCCGCCGCCATGTCCGGTGCGATGCGGTTCCAGGGCGGCACGAAAACCGGGCGCAGCCGCGCGCCGAACAGCGCGCGCAGACGCGCAAGCCCACGCGCCGCGTCTTGCACGCGCGCCTCCAGCGGGCGATGGGCGCCGAATTCCGCCTTCTTCTCGCCCTCGGGTGCATGGTTGCGGTGCGACCAGCCATGGACCAGCGGAACGAGGGTAGGGGTTCGGCTTACCGCTTCGGCGAGGCTCTCCTCGGCGGCGGCGGGGATGACCGCCAGGTGCACCGGCAGGCCGAGCCTCTCGGAAAGCTCGGTCAGCTTGCGCAGCGCCGGGGTCTCCGCCACCGCGTCGTCGTCGCGCCACCAGAGCGGCAGGGTCCGCCCCTGCGCCGACCATCGGGCCAGCTCGGTCTCCAGCGGGGTCCAGTCCGGGGTCATGCGCGCGCCTCTGCCATCGCGCAGGCCAGTGCCACGGATCGGGCGGCGCCGTCAAACCCCGCGTCCGGCACCGGGCGCCGGCCTGCGGCGATGACGTCGGCTACGGCCTGAGCCAGGGCGGCCGGAATCAGCTCGGCGCTGCGCAGCACGCGGATGCCGGGCAGGGACGCGAGGCTGTCGGCGCGCAGGCCCTGCTCGACCTCCCTGCCCGCGTCGAAGGGCACCAGAACCGCGGGGACGCCGGTCTGCAACAGATCGAGCGCGGTGTTATAGCCACAGAGGCTGACCGAAGCGGCGGCCCCGGTGAGCATCTGGCGGAAATCCGGGCGGGCGGGTTCGACCGTCAGATTGCGAGGCGCGTCCGCCCGCAACGCTGCCAGGTCGCCACCGCCGCCGACCAGCAGCCGCCATGACCGGTCGGGCAACAGGCGGGCGGCGGCGATGGCGGCGGCGAAGAGCGGCCCGCCCACCGCGCCGCCGCCGGCGCTGACCAGGATCTCGCCCGTTCCGAGAGCCTGCGGATGCGGCGCGGGCGGGGGCGGGGCGACGTAGCCGGTATAGCGCAGCCTGGGCGCCAGCGCGGCGCCGACCGGCCAGCTTTGCTCGAGCCGGGTGAGGCGCGGATCGGAGTGGACCAGGACGGCGTCGTAGTAGCGCGTCACCTGCGCCTCGGTCCGCGCCGCCTTGGCCGGGCTCGAGGGCGGCGCGAGGATGTCGCGCAGCGAGGCGAGGATCACCGGCAGGCGCGGCAGGGCCTTGGCGGCGTCCAGAAGCGCCAGAAACTCCCCGGCAAGGCTTCGGCGGCCGAAGGGGAAAAGCTCGGTGATCAGGATGTCCGGAGCGAACCGCGCAAGCGCTTCGCAGAGCTGGCGCCTGCGCGTATCGAGTGTCTCGGGCCCCGCGACCGCCCCGTTATCGTCCAGCAATCGCGCGAAATCGGTGTCGTCCGACTGCAGCGGCGGCAGCTGGACCAGCTCCAGGCCGCTGGCGTCAAGCTGGGGGGCAGGCCGGCCGCCCGAGACGATCCGCACCGCGTGGCCGGCCTCGGCAAAGGCGCGCCCCAGGGTCAGGGCGCGGGCCAGGTGGCCGGTGCCCAGCAGGTGGGTCACGACGATCATCGCCCTCATGGCGCGGACGTCCTCGCGATCAGCCGCAGCGGGTCGGGCTCGGCCCTGAGCGCGTCCCCCTCCAGGGTCAGCAGATAGAGGCGGTTGCGCTTGATCCGGAACGGGGCGGGGCCGGCGAAGTCCCAGCCATGGGCGCGGGCCAGCAGCACCCGCATCACGCCGATATGGCAGACCGCGACCGCATCGCCCTCCAGCCGGTCCAGCCAGGGGCGCAGCCGCGCCCAGAGCTCGGCCGGGGATTCGCCCCCCGGCGCGCGATAGTCCCAGCCCCAGTCCTCGATATGGCGGAACCCGGATCCGGGCTCGGCGAGCAGGTCGAGGCCGCGCCGCCCCTCCCACGTGCCCCAATGCATCTCGGTCAGCGCCGGATCGGTGCGGGGGGCGCGCCCGCCGACGATCCGCGCGGTCTGCGCGGCGCGGGCCAGCGGGCTCGACCACAGCTCGGCGGCATCCCAGGGCGGCGGCAGGCGCCAGGTGGCGAGTTCGGCCACGGCCTCGGCGTCGAGGGCGATGTCGCTGGACCCCTGGATGCGCCCGGCGCGGTTCCACTCGGTATGGCCGTGGCGCAGCAGGGCGAGGCGGATCATGCGCGGCGCTCCAGCAGCGGCAGGGCGGCGGCGCGGAAGGTTGCGGCGGCGGGGCCGAGCAGGTGGTGGCGCGCGACATGGGCGCGGGCGCGGGCCCCGGCGGCGGCCCGCGCGGCGGGATCGTCCAGCAGCGCCTGCACGGCGCCGGCCAGTGCCTCCGGTCCCGCCTCGGGCGCGGGGTAGCGGCCGGGGGCCAGCACGTCGCGCACCCCGGGCCGGTCCTGCGCCACCACCGGCAGCCCGGCGGACTGGGCCTCGAGATAGACCAGCCCGAAGGCCTCGCCGGCCCCTGGCCAGAGCAGCAGCGCGGCGCGCGCATAGGCATCGACCAGCGCCTCGGGGGCGAGCTGGCCGAGAAAGCGGACGCGCGGCGCGAACGGCGCCAGCAGCGCCGCGATCTCGGGCCGCGCGGGGCCGTCCCCGGCGATCTCCAGCCGCCAGTCGCCACGCAGATGCGCCAGCGTGTCGGCGATGATCCGGTAGGAGGCAAGCTTGTCGCCCGCGCGCATCATGCCCACGGCGAGGATCGGCGCATCCGGCGCCGGGCGGGCGGCAGGCGGCAGGTCATGGATCGGCAGGAACGGGCGCAGATGCACCAGGCGCTGGCCCGCCCGGCGGTCGCGTTCCAGGGTGATGCGGTCGAGCGCGGTCAGGTAGAAGATCAGGTCGGCGGCGTCGCAGGCCGCCTCGGCGGCCTCGGCGAACCCCGCCCAGGGCCCGGAGAGCCGGCTCTTCGCGCGGGTCGATTCGATCTGCACGTAGGGCAGGCCGAGGCGACGGCAGACGTCGGGGCCGATCAGGTCCGGCGCCTTGTAGTAGTTGTGATAGGTGACCCAGAGATCTGCGTTGCCGGCGAGAGCGTCGCTCAGCCGCTCGGCCTCGGCCCGCGCCGCCCGGCGCAGCCGCGCCTGCAGCTCGGGATCGCCGCGCCCGTCGCGCAGCTGCAATTCCGAGACCAGGTCGACCCGCGCCCCCGCCGCGTCGATCGCCGCCATCAGCGCGCGAGCCAGGGCGCGGTCGCCCGAGGGCACCGGATGGGTCGGCGGCTTCATCGGCGCGTAGAAGGCGACGCGGGGCATGGTTCAGGCGCCGCACATCTGGGTCAGGCGCTCGGAGAGGCGGGCGATGCCGGGTGTCATCGCGAACTCGGCCCGCAGCCGGTCGAAGGCTGCTTCGGCCCTCCGCGCGGCGCGGGCCGGATCGCCGGCGATGGCGGCAATGGCCGCCGCAAGCTCTGCCGGTTGGTCGCCGGTCAGCACCCCGTGGGTGCCGCCCTTGATGAATTCGGGGATCGCAGAGACCGCCGTGGCCAGGATCGGCAGTTTCTGCGAGGCCGCCTCCATCAGAACGTTGGGCAGCCCGTCGCGGTCGCCGTCCGACGCCACCCGGCTGGGCAGGACCAAGAGGTCAGCGGCGCGCATCGCGGCGATCACCTCGGGTTGGTCGCAGGCCCCGCGCCAGTCGATGCGCTCCGACAGCCCCAGCGCCGCGGCTTGCGCGGCCAGCCCTGCGCCCGATCCGCCGCCGATATGGGTCCATCGCCAGTCGAGCCCGTCGGGCAGCAGGGCGAGGGCATCGAGCAACCGGTCGAAGCCCTTCTTCTCGACCAGCCGGCCGACCGACAGGAGATGCAGCGGTCCTGCGGGCGCGGGCAGCGGACGCTCGGGCGGCGGCGGGAAGCGCGCGAGGTCGAGCCCGTGATAGATCAGCGCGACCCGCGCCGGGTCTTCGGCGAGGCCGCGCAGATGCGCCGCCCCGAGGGCCGTGCAGGTCGCCGCGAAACGGGCGCCATGGGCATCCGCCGCCAGTTTCTCGCGCGTTTCCCAGTCGGGCGTGGTCCAGATGTCCTTGGCATGGGCCGAGACGCTCCAGGGCAGAGCGCGCATGATCGCGGCATAACGCGCCACCGAGGCGGGTGTATGCAGGAAATGGGCATAGAGGCCGCAGGTTGCGGGCGGCATCTCGGCCGCAAGAACGCAGGCCTGGCCGAAGCGGCGGATCCGGTTCGGGCTGCGGTCGCGGGCCAGATCCGCCCGCCAGACCGCATAGGCGGCGGCATAGCCGGGCAGGCGCTGCGCAACGCTCCGCGCCCGCCAGACCCGGTCCGGCTCCTCATATAGATACTCGGGCAGATACCGCACCGGCGCGGTCAGCCGCCCGTGCAGCGGGTGGCGCTTGGTGTCGGTGGGATGGCGCAGCGACCAGAGCTCGAGCCGGTGGCCGGCCTCTTCCAGCGCCACCAGCTCCTGGGCGATGAAGGTCTCCGACAGGCGCGGCCAGCCCTTGACCACGACCGCCAGGCGCGCGCCGTCCGGGGTCATTCGGCGGCCTGGTCCGTCCGCCGCGCCAGCAGCGCCGCGACGCGCCGGTTGACATGCTCGAGCCCGTCGAGCAGCCCCTCGCCGAAGGCCTGCGACGGCAGCGGCTGGGACGGCAGGGCGCGGATGGCGGCGATCATCGCCTCGGGTCCCATGCCGTCGCGGGTCTCCTCCAGCATCCGCACCAGACCCAGCGCCTCGGCACGGCTGGCGCGGATGTACTGCTCGAGCCGCGGCACGGTGCGCGGCACGATCACCGCGCGCTTGTCGAAGGAGAGCACCTCGCAGAAGGTGTTGTAGCCGCCCATGCAGACCACGCCCTGCGCTCCGGCGAAGAGCGCCTCGATCTGCGAATCGAACCCCAGCGCCGTGACCCGGCCGTTCAGCGCCGCGACGCGCCGCTCGAACTCGGCGCGGATCTCGCCCGACAGGAACGGGCCATAGACCAGGACCGCGTGCGGTTCGAGCTCCGGGTCGGTCTCGTAGGCGGCCAGCACCAGGTTGACCATCGCCTGCCCGTCGCCGCCGCCGCCGGGGGTGACCAGGATATAGGGGCGCCCGGGCGCCGGCGCAGGCGCGTTCAGCTCGCGGCGCAGATAGCCCGTCCAGTGCATCCGCCCCCGCGCTTCGGGGGAGAGCGGCAGGCCCTCGGTCGGATCGTAGATCGAGCGCAGCCCGTAGATCCAGATCTCGTCGTAGAAGGTCTCGGTGGCCGCGACCGCCCCCTTGCGCGCCCATTCGGCGGCCAGCACCTCGGGCTCGTCCAGCACGTCGCGCAGGCCCAGCACCATGCGGGTGCGCCCGCGCGCGCTGAGCTGCTCGAGCGTCGGCAACAGCTCGCCGCGAAACCCGGTCGGTTCCTTGTCGACGATCAGGATGTCGGGCCGGTACTCCCGCGCGGCGGACTTGATCAGCCCGGCGCGCATCTCGGTGGTCTCGTCGATGCTCATGTCCATCGACTGCGACACGTAGGAGCCGTCGCGCAGCTTGGTCACCCCCGGCAGGCGGACGTGATCGACGCGGCGCGCGAAGGTGAACCGCCCGGCGATGGGCGAGCCGGTGAGGATCAACGCCGAGGCGGCGGGATCGGCGCGGGTGATGGCCTCGGCGAGCGCCCGCGAGCGGCGCAGATGCCCGAGCCCGAAGGTGTCGTGGCTGTAAAGCATGATCCGGGGCCCGCGGGATTTGCCGTGTCGCTTGGCCATGACGTGCCTCTCGGTCGAGTCTGTCCGCCGGGCCGGGTCGCGGGGCGGTGGTTCTTCCGCTCTACTATCGATCCGGCCCCGGGTGCAAACATGAATCGGCGCGGCGCGACATGCGGTTTGCGCGCGCCTGCCCGCTGCGCTAGCCTCGCGGGCACCGTCCCTTGAGGAATAGCCCCGTGGCCAAAATGATCGCCGGTCTTCGCGCGCTGCTGGTCGCGCTGATCCTCGCGGGCCTCGGCGGTCCCGCCCTGGCTCAGACGCTGCCGGGCCTGCCCGGCGGCAAGGCCGCGACGACGGGCGGCGAGGAGGACGCGCTCGCCCGGGCGATCCGCCAGGCGGCGGAGAGCGGCGTGAGCGTCGTGGTGCTCGACAGCGCCGGCAAGCTGGTCGCGGCGGCCCAGCCGGACGGGGCCGCGGCCGCCGCTGCCCCGTCGGTGCCGCTGGCCCATGACGCCTCGCTGCTGATGCGGGCGCAGTCCGAGATGCGCGATTTCCGCTCGACCCTGGCCGAGCGGCTCGAGGTGCTGCCGAACTCGCTGAACGAGGTCGCCTACATCCTGCGCGCCACCAGCCCCGACGGCCGGATCATGACCTATGTCGAGGTCCTCTTCTGGTCGCTGCTGCTGCTGGGCCTGGCGCGGTTCGTGACCGGCGAGGTCTATGGCAAGCGCTTTGCCCGGCGCTTCGTGGTGGCGCGGGTCAAGGCCGATCCGCAAGGCTATCGCGAGAAGATGCCGTTCCTGGTGTTCCGCTTCCTGATGGGGATCGGCGGCACGCTGTTCAACATGGCCGTCGCCTATGCCGCCGGATGGCTGATCTTCGGCCGGGTCGAGGACGTCTCGGTGCAGTTGACGGTGCTGGCGATCTACCTGGGCTTCTTCATCGCCCGCACCGTGTCGGACCTGTGGCGGATGCTGCTCTCGCCCTATCTCAGCCAGTACCGGATCCCGGTCTTCTCGGACCGCGATGCAAGGCGCCTCTACCGCTGGGCGGTGATCCTGGCGATCTACAGCGTGGTGACGATCCTCTTCGCCACCTGGATCGCGGATTTCGGCCTGAACTACAACGTCTACGCGATCTTCTATGCGGGGCTTACCCTCGTCGGGGCGCTGATCAACATCGCCATGGTGCTGTTCAATCGCCGGGCGATCTCGAACGCGATCCGGGGCGGGCGAGAGGCCGCCGAGGTGCCCTGGGTGACGCGGGCGATCTCCCATGCCTGGGCGCCGGTGCTGATCGTCTATTTCGTCTTCGGCTGGCTGCAACTGGCCATGGATCTCGTGCTGGACCGTCCGCAGCCGGTGCCGATGATCGCCGGTGCCTATGGCGTATTCCTGTCGATGGTGATCGTCTATGGCGTCTTCAACTACGCCATCGAGCGGTTCTTCGAGCGCCGCCGCGAACTGGCCAGGGTCAACCGCGAGATGGCCGCCGCCGAGGCGCGCGAGGCGTCCTCGGCCAGCATCGCCAGCGCCGCCTCGGCCTGGACGCAGGATGCCGAGGATGCGGTCGATGCCGCGGAGGGGGTCGCGGCCATGGGACCGCCGCCCGCATCGGCCCCGGATCCCTTGCGGGACGAAGATCCCGCCGCGACAGGTGCGCCGGCCACCGGCGCGGAGGTGGCGGCGACCGCTGCAACGCCGCTCGCGTCGACTCCAGACGCCGTCCGAAGCGTGGAACCCGCCGTGGCCGAGGTGCCGACCTCCGAAACGGGTGCAGCCGAGCCGCAACCGGTTGCTCCGGGCGGTATCGCCGCGACGGAGACCGCCACGCCAGAGACCGCCCCGCCCGACGACGCGCAAAGACTGGCGCCGCCGCGCTATACGATCCTGACCTTCGAGGACCTGGCCCGGCGGGTCGCCGGCATCCTCGCCTTCGTCGCCGGGGCCTATGCGCTGATGGTGGTCACCAATCCGGAGGCCGCCTGGGCCGACGAGTTGCCGATGGAACGGGTGCTCGACGTGATCGTCATCCTGTTCATCGGCTACATCGCCTACAATTTCTTCCGGATCTGGATCGACGGCAAGATCGCGGAGGAATCCGTCGACGAGAGCGAGGCCGAGCTTGGCGACGAGGGTGGCGCCAGCGCCGCCAGCCGCCTTGCGACCCTGCTGCCGCTTTTCCGCGGCGCCATCCTGGCGGTGGTGGTTGTGGCGATCGGGATGATCGCCCTGCTCGAGATGGGCGTCAATGTCAGCCCGATCTTCGCCGGCGCCGGGGTGGTCGGCATCGCCATCGGCTTCGGCGCGCAGACGCTGGTGCGCGACATCTTCTCGGGGGCGTTCTTCCTGATCGACGACGCCTTCCGCAAGGGCGAATACATCGACATCGGCGAGGTCAAGGGCACGGTCGAGAAGATCTCGGTCCGCTCCTTCCAGCTGCGCCACCATCTCGGCGCGCTCAACACGGTTCCTTTTGGAGAGATCAAGTACCTGACCAACTTTTCGCGGGACTGGGTGATCATGAAGCTGCCGCTTCGGGTCACTTATGACACCGATGTCGAGAAGGTGCGCAAGCTGATCAAGACCCTCGGGCAGGAGCTGCTGAGCGATCCGGTGATCGGTGACAGCTTCATCCAGCCGCTGAAATCCCAGGGCGTCATCGAGATGCAGGACAGCGCGATGATCATCCGCGTCAAGTTCATGACCAAGCCCGGCAACCAGTTCCTGGTGCGCAAGAAGGTCTACGAGGACATCCGCGAACTCTTCGCCCGCGAGGGCATCCATTTTGCCCATCGCGAGGTGACCGTGCGGCTGGCCGACGGCAAGGCCGAGGATCTGACCCCCGCCCAGAAGGAGGCGGTGGCCGGTGCGGTGCGCGGCGCCTTGCCCGAGGATTTCGACGAGGCCGCCGGATCGTCCATGGCCGCCGACGACCGTTGAGCGGCGCCGGCGCGGCTCACTCGGGACGGATTGGCGGCACCCGCCGGGCCTGGGTCAGCAGCGAGGCGGTATAGAGGATCAACGCAGCCCAGATCATCGGGAAGGCGACCATCCGGGCCGGGCCGAACGGCTCGCCGAAGACGAAGACGGCAACCAGGAAGATCATCGTCGGCGCGATGTATTGCAGCACGCCGATGGTCGACAGGCGCAGGCCCTTCGCACCGTTGGCGAAGATCATCAGCGGCACCGCAGTGGCCACGCCGCCGAACATCAGCAGCCAGGTATCGCGCGCGTTGCCGGCCAGGAAATGGCTGTCCCCGGTGACCGTGAGCCAGGCCAGGTAGGCCAGCGCCGGGGGCGTCAGGATCAGCACCTCCAGAAGAAACCCCTGGTTCGGACCGATGGGCAGCGATTTCTTGAAGAAGCCGTAGAAGCCCCAGGATAAGGTCAGGCCGATGGCCACCAGCGGCAGCCGCCCGGTCTGCCAGGTCAGGTAGGCAACGGCCGCCGCCGCCAGCAGCACCGCCAGCAGCTGCGCGCGGCTGAGCCTCTCGCGCAGCAGCACCGAGCCCAGCAGCACGCTGAACAGCGGGTTGATGTAGTATCCCAGCGCCGCATCGAGGGTGTGGCCGGTGGCGATGGCCCAGACATAGATCCCCCAGTTGACCGAGATCAGCGCCGCGGTGACCGCCGCCATGCCCAGCATCCGCGGCGTGGTCAGCGCGACGCGCAGGTCGTTGGTGCGCCGGGTGATCAGCAGGACCGCGGCGGCGATCGGCACCGACCACAAGATACGGTGGACGATCACCTCGGCCGGGCTGATATGGGCGACCATCTTCAGGTAGAAGGGCAGGAACCCCCACAGCACATAGGCGGTCACCGCGAAGGCGAAGCCGCGCAGCGTGTCCTCGTTGGTGGCGGTCATGGGGGTCTCCTGCTGTCGGATCGGCGCGGCCGGGGCCGGGGCGAGTCGCGCCCCCGTCCCTATCCCCAAATCGCGGCGCTGACCATGGCCCGGGGCGCGGCGGCGCGCCGGGTCGCGTTCGGCCGCTCGGGTGTCATTTCGGGCAGCCGAAGGGCACGAAAGTGCTCGCCATGCCCTCGTTCATCGACAGCACGGTCAGCAGATCGGCAAGGGCGATCTCGGGCGGGGTGCGGGCGCAGACCCGGACCTCGGGATCGCAGCCGCGGTCGATGAACCGCTGGTGCGCGGAGAGGAACTCTGCCCCGATGTCTTGAAGGTCGGCGGTCTCCAGCACCCGTTGCCAGGCCGCGGCGTAGAGATCGCATTTCTGCCGCGCCCAGTCCTCGCCGGCGCCCGCCGCAGCGGCCACGGCCGGGGCTGCGGCAAGCAGCATGGCGGCCGGCAATCTCAGAGCTTGATGTCGTAGGTTACCCATTTCGTCCGCTCGGCGATCCGGTCATACATCCTGCGGGCGCGGTAATTGTCCTCGCCGGTGATCCAGCGGATGACCGACCAGCCACGCTTAGCGCCCTCGGCCTTCACCGCGTCGATCAGCGCATCGGCGGCGCCGCTGCCACGGGTTTCGGGCGCCACGAAGAGATCGTCGAGAAACCCGCCGGTGGTAGCGGTCAGCGGCCGGGCGAAGGGGCGGAAATGCGCCAGACCGATCAGCCGGCCGTCCCCGTCCTCGGCCACCAGCCCCTCGGTCTGCTTTGCCGGATCGAAGAGCCAGGACCAGACCGTGTCGCGCATCTGCGGGGTCTGCGCGACCTTGTAGAAGGCGGCATAGCCCTCGTAGAGCCTGTCCCAGGCGGCGCGGTCCTCCTCGCGCGGGACTCTCACGGTGACGGACATCGGATATCTCCTGTTGGGGTATGGTTGAAAGCCGTTACGGCCGGGTCAGCTGTCATAGGGATCGAGCGAATCGCGCAGCCCGTCGCCGAGGAAGTTGAAGGCCAGCACGATGACGATGATCGGAAGCATCGGGATCGCGGTCCAGGGATAGATCTCGATCGAGGCGAGGTTCTGAGCGTCGTTCAGCATCACCCCCCAGCTGACCGCCGGGGCGCGCAGCCCGAGGCCGAGGAACGACAGCGCGGTCTCGCCGAGGATCATCGCCGGGATCGAGAGGGTGGCCGAGGCGATCAGGTGCGACATGAAGTTGGGCAAGAGGTGCTTGCGGATCACCCGGCGCGAACTTGCCCCCATCATCTCGGCGGCGCGCACGTATTCCTCCTCGCGCAGGGACAGGAACTTGGCGCGCACCGAGCGCGCCAGGCCCGGCCAGTCGAGAATGCCCAGGATGATCGAGATGATGAAGAACACCGAGACCGGCCCCCAGTTTGACGGCACCGCCGCCGACAGCGCCAGCCAGAGCGGCAGTTCGGGCAGCGAGCGCAGGATCTCGATCACCCGGTTGATCACCCAGTCGATGCGGCCGCCGAAATAGCCGGCCATGCTGCCGAAGGTGATGCCCAGCACGAAGGACACGGTGATGCCGATCAGGCCCACGGTCAGCGACAGCTGCGCGCCGTAGAGGATGCGGCTGAAGACGTCGCGGCCCAGCCGGTCCGACCCCCAGAGGAACAGCGTCGCGCCCTCGGGCGGGCAGAAGAGATGCGTGTTCGACGGGATCAGCCCGGCGATCTTGTAGGACGTGCCCTCGCAGAAGAACTCCAGCGGCAGCGGGCGCGAGGTGTCGGGGACGAATTTCCACTGGAAGGTGACCAGGTCCGGCTCGGAGGTGGTCGGATAGACGAAGGGGCCGATGAACTGCCCCTCGTGCACCCAGCGCACCGATTGCGGCGGCGCGAAGAGATGTTCGGAATTGCGGTCGTTGGGCCCGTAGGGGGCGATGAACCCGACGAAGGGCAGCAGCAGGTAGCAGGTCAGCAG